>CAYYTD010000010.1:0-18927 GCA_964474475.1 uncultured Oscillospiraceae bacterium
ACTTTGCGTTCTTTTCCGCTTTCAAAATAGGCTTGAATGGAGGAATTTGTAAATTCAAACGGTTCGCCTTTTACGTACAAATCTTCAAATGAGCCTTTGTTAAGGGTGATTTTCGTTACGGGGTCTCTGTTAACTTGATAGTACGATTGACACAAGATTTTAGTCCCTTCGTATTGCGGTTCGTAAAGATAGGTTCCGGCTTGTTCTGTTGAAAAGGTGGGGAAGTTCTCCGCCGTAAGGGTAACCGTTTCTTCTCGAAGCTTGTTGCTTATTTCTTCACGCCACTTCAACTCTACTTGTACTGCTCCCAAGAAGGAGAGGAAGTCACCTTCGTAAAAGTCCGATTTCAAATATGAATAGGACAAGAATTTCGTTTCAACCAAAACTCTCTTTACCAATACGGACATGTTGCAAGTGTAGTTTTTGCTTCCCCAAGTTAGGGTTACATCGTATTTGTAAGGGGTGGTGCTGTAACGGGTTAAGTTGTTTACGTCTAACGACGGGTATCCGTTGGCATTGTTGGCGAACAACTTTGCTACGGTTGGCGTTTTTGCGGATAGCACTGCATCGTAAACGTCCTTAAAGCCTTTTTCGCTTTTGTTGTTGTCAATCGTGCTAAAAGTTGCCGATGAGCTAAAGCCGTCGTTGTACGAAAGCGTTACTATCATGTCACTTATTCCGCCGTAAAAGAGTGCTTGCGTGGTGGTTTCGTCTAACGACAGTGTAACTTTGTCGGGCAAAACGTATTCAACGGTGGGCCTATTTGTAAGGGATACTCTGGCGTTTGCGGAGAGTTTACTTGCAAAGAACACTGGCAGTTGCGTTGCGCTCACCTCGTAGTCTTCACCGCCCCTTGACGTTACCGGAGCTTCACCCGTTTGACCGAACACCGTTACTTGCATCTTTCCCGATGTCGGCTTATTTTTGTCAATGCCATAAGGCATTTCAATTTTGGATGCCGTTACAAAGATGTCTTCTTGGTTGTACTTGTTAGCGAAGTATTCGCCTATTTCGTACACGAGAGTATATTTTTTGTATCCAATGGTTGCTTTTGCTTTTACTTGGTTTTGGTTAAGTACCACGCCTGTATCCGTAACGGTGTTTTCTGCGGCAAGGTCATCTTTCGTCAAGTTTAATTGCAGATCTGCAAACCGTTGCGCATCGAGGAAAGACGTTGCAACCATATCGGTTATTTCCTTTTGCAGTTCGTTCGGTAGTCCGCGGTCGGAAGTAGTCAAAGAAGAAAATCGGTCAAAGGTCAATTCTTGGTAAGGGTCAACCCCGATAGTGCCAAAACTTGGGATAATCTTTATTTCCTTGTTGCTTTCGATGGGTTCGGTAATTACTTGAACCTTTTCAACGCGTAATTCGTACGCTCCCGATTGGCTGTTTGGCAAAAACGAAGTTAATCTTAGCGGAGAAAAATCCAATCCCCAGTATTGTCTTGCCGATTCGGCAGAGCAGCCTGCATCGATAACTGCGTTGCAAATTTCCGTGTTAATAGCGGTGCTGCCGTAATATAACGTTGCAACCAAGGCGTTGTCGATTACTTTTACGTTGACGGAAGATTCTTCATTTGACGAAAATACGTCGTTGGCAATGGTTGCGTTGTATTTCTTTTCAAAAACAGATTTGTTCTCTTTTTTGACGGATACGTTAAAGGCTACGTCAAAGCTCAAGTCGTCCAGCCACATAGTTTTGTCGTAATAGTAGGTGGTGGAACTAAGCGTTTTGTTGCCCACGCGAGTTGCTTTTACGTCCATCGTGACGGACACGTCAAAGTCCTTCATGTCGCAATCGCTATCGCCTTGGTCGGGCTTGTCGGGCTTGCTGGGCCTGTCAGGTCTGTCGGGAGTGGGCACGTCCGGCGTAGGCATGACGGAATTGGGTTTGTCAGGGGTGGGGCTCACCGATGACGTGCAGGCGCATATGGCAATTAAGGCAAGCGCAAGGCACAATATCAGCACGGCCGCAACTATTCGTTTTGAGGGATGTTTCATTGCAATCTCCTTTTTTGGCAAAATGCAAGTGGTGCATTTTTTGCCGTAGATATGAAATTATTATATACTTATATAAAAAGCGTGTCAATAACAGCAATAAAAAAAGGCCCAAAGATTTCTCTTTGAGCCTGTGCAAAATCGTATGGCAAAGGTTTGCGGCAAGGGGCAAAACCATCCTTTTCCGTCAACTTTGTGCGTTGTAATATTTGCAAGTACGCAATTTTACAAAAGGGGTATTACATCAAGGAACAGTATGTCGTCGCGTTTGGCGGCACCGCCCTCGGCAAGTACGAAGGCTTTCTTGTGCACGATTCCGCCGGAAAGCTTAACGAGTTTTTCCAAACCCTTCAAACTGTTACCGGTAGAAACGACGTCGTCGATGATTCCTACTTTTTTGCCCTTCATCAGGTCGGCATCGAATTTGGAAAGGTACATTTTTTGTTCTCTTCCCGTGGTTATACTGCTGTCAATCGTCACTTCCAGTCCGTCTTGCATGTACAGCTTTTTAGATTTGCGTGCAACGGCGTAATAGTCGTGCCCCAATTCGCGCGCCATTACGTGCGTAAGTTGCAATCCTTTGCTTTCCGCCGTCAACAACACGTCGCAATCGGCAACCATTTTGGCAAGTTCTTTGCCGCAGTGTTCCGTCATTTTAACGTTTCCGTGCAAGTTGAAGAATGCAATTTTCACTCCGCTAGGCAAGGGCAAAACGGGCAAGTCAGCTTTGTATCCGTGAAGGTCAACCGTGTAAAATTCCATGAGTACGTCTCCGATAAATTATCTAACAAATTTGTTTGTTCACAAAATAGATTTTGCGTGAGAGTGGTACTCACGCAAGCCTATACAGTTTACTACTTTTGTGCGTTGCTGTCAAGACAAAAACGGAAAATTTGTTTGGCTTTGCGCAAAGAGGGAATAACGACGGATTTTTGCCCCTTTAAGTCTTGCCTTAAGCGCTCATGCGGGCAACGGTTGTTGCCGCTTGCGGCTTGCTATTTTTTCTTTGTAATAATTTTTTGCAAGTTTTCACTCTCGGTGTGCGTTGGTTGTTGCTCGTTCTTCTTTCACGCTTGTCATTCGCGCCGAAAAGTAGTACAATTATTCTTATGAAACTTACTTACACGGTTACCGACGATTTCAACGGGAATATTAAGGAATTTTGTCAAAAGCAAGGGTTTTCCACCACGCAAATTAAGCGCTTTAAGTACAACGGAAGTATTTGCGTCAACGGACAGCCTTGTACCGTGCGCAAAGGGCTATGCGCAGGCGATTTTGTTGAGTTGTGCTGTAATGAAGAACTCGACCCCGTCCTTCCCGGCAAAGACGCCGCGACTATTTTGTTTTGCGACGACTACTTGTTCGTGGCGGACAAGCCCTTTGGCATTCCCGTTCACCCCGACCGAAAATATAAAGAGGGCACCTTTGGCAATATGCTTGCGGCTGCTTTTGGCGAAGATTTTAGGCTGAGAATTGTCACGCGATTAGACAAAACCACCAGCGGTTTGGTGTTGGGTGCACGCAACGAAATTTGCGCAAGTGCGTTAAACGACTTGCAATTGCGGCACGAAATACACAAAACCTATTACGCCAAGGTACAAGGCGAACTTGTTGGCGCAGGCAACATCAATTTGCCTCTCGGCAGGTTAGACGAGCAAAATAAGACTGTGGTGGATGCAAAGGGCAAAGAGGCGTTAACTAGTTATCAGGCGTTGTTCTTCGACGGAACGTCAACGATAGTAATGCTACGCCCGCACACGGGGCGAACGCACCAGTTAAGGGCGCATATGGCGGCGATAGGACATCCTATTTGCGGCGACGAGCTGTACGGCGGAAGCGCGGCAGACAGAATTTATTTGCATTGTGCCAAGCTTGAATTTGTCCATCCCTTTTCTCGCGAAAATATTTGTGTGGAGTCCCCCTGCCCGTTTTAGTATACAAGGCGGCAAAGTGGCGTGCAAATGTGCGTTGTCGCAGTTGGAAAACCGTCCTTTGCGTGACGGATATTATTTGCACACTGTACAACGGAGCAAAAGAGCCGCCAACGATTTGCAAAACGGCGGCATATTTGATATAATTCTTTGTGTTACTACGGCGAAAAGTAGGCAAACGAGGTATTTTGAAGGTCGTTTTTGCTTGGTCGGCGCAGTTAGGCGTAATTTTAAGTAAGAGGAACAGAGTGAAACCATCTTGTTATCGGTTGCTTTGCGAACATGCGGACCGAAATTGCAACGTAATATTTTACGGCCACAAAATACCTTTCACACGCTTTTTGGCGGACGTGGACGGCATTTCGTCGAGCTTCGTAAGCCTTGGGCTGCGTAAAGGCGACGTGGTCACGTTGTATTTGCCAAGTTGCCCTCAGGCGATTGCGGCCTTTTACGCATGTTCCAAGGTGGGGCTTGTAGCCAACGTAGTCCATCCCTTAACGCCCGTTGCCAAGTTAAAAGCAAATTTGCAAAGGGTGCAATCAAAGGCGCTGTTGTTTTTCGATGCGCTTGTAAAGGACGAAAGGGCGCTTGGAGATTGCAATCAAATATTAGTTAGATGCTCAATTGCTGATTACGTAACTTTGCGCAAGCCTGCTTACGCCCTTTATTCGGCATTTAGCGGCTACCGTCTGCATTCTTCCCTTTGCACAACGTACAACAAACTTCGTCGGTGCAAAGTCGTTTGTGAGGACGTGGGACGCGGCGATGACTTGGTGTGCTACATGCACAGCGGCGGCACGGGCGGCGAACCTAAAACGGTAATGCTCACCAACGACGCCTTTAACGACTTGGCACTGTCCATGAAGGAACGTTATGATTTCCCCGTGCAAAGCGGAGAGCTAAGCTTGGTAACGTTGCCCGTTTTTCATGCCTATGGGTTGTGCGCCGCAGTACACGGACCGTTAATTATGGGTTTTGGCGTTGCGCTTATACCCAAGTTTAACGTTTACACCGTAGATGCCTATTTAAGAAAATACAACGTAACCTACTGGGCAACAGTTCCGGTTATGCTCAAAAAGATGCTTGCAAGTAGTGGTTTTAAGGGCAAATATTTGCAAAAACTCAAGTCCATTTGGTGCGGTGGCGACGCCGTGGACGAAAGCCTTGTAACAAAGGTCGATTTGCGTTTGAATTCCTGCGGCAGCAAGGGGCGTGTCATGAGGGGTTACGGTTTGACGGAAACTTGCGGTGTGTGCGTAGTTAACACGCACAGCCATGGCAAAAGCAACACTTGCGGTCAGCCTTTGCCACGCTGTTCCGTGGAAATCTTGTCCGAAGAAGGCAATGTTTTGCCTGCTGGGCAAGTGGGCGAAATTGCCGTTAGCTCGGTGGGCGCAATGGCAGGGTATTTGGGCGGCACCACGCAAAGCGGCAAAATTTTGACGGGTGACGTAGGCTTTTTGGATGAGGATGGTTATCTTACCGTTGTGGACAGAAAAAAGCGCATGGTCAAGATTGCCGCCGTCAACGTATTCCCGTCGGAAGTGGAGTCGTGTATCAAAAGTTTGCCTTTCGTTGCGGAAGCGTGTGTGGTTCAGTTTGTAAAAGAGGGTAAGCCCTATTTGAAAGCGTACGTGGAATTGTCCGACGAAACGCACGCCAACGTTGCGGCAGACCAAGTAATTGCCGTTTGTAAAAAAAATCTCATCAAATACGCTGTGCCAAGCAAAGTTGAGGTGTTGCGGGTCATGCCTCGCACCAAAATGGGTAAGGTGGACGTAAAATATATTCAAGATTTGCAACTTTCATGCAACGATGGAATTGCGGGTACGGAAACTAACGATTGAATTGCATGACTTGGCGATTGAATTGAAATTAAAGAAATAAACAGTCTAAAATAATATCCGCATTTGTTCACATGGCGCACAAATGCGGATATTTTGCAAAATAGTATCACATTCGACGGAGCACAGAGAATACAATTATCGTGTTAATTATTGACTTTCGACGGGCTATCCGTTATAATGGCGATAGAAAGGCGCTCGTTTAGGCTTTTGAAAAGTAGAAATTTATCAAATAAAATATTGATGGAGGAAAACATGAAAAAGAGGTTAGTAACAATAGTTGCATTGATACTCGTTGCGGTAATGGCGTGCCTTTTGGTTGCGTGCGACACCACCGAAACACCTTGCACGGCTTTGTGCGAAAAGTGCGGCAAATGTACCAACGCTGCATGCACCGAGCATACTGAAAAATGTACTTGCGAAGCAAAACCGGCTTGCACGGCTTTGTGCGAATTGTGCCAAAAATGCACCGACAAGGATTGCACCGAACATGCCGACAAGTGCCTAGGCCACGGTGTCTACGATTCCACCAAAACACCTTCGCAAAATCTTGCCGACGTAATCTCTGTCGAAGGCGCTCTCGATAACGCTGCCGACTTTGTGATGAACCTGTCCGACGTCGAATTGGTAATAGGCGCGTTAACTGCCAAATTCGGTTTGGTTGAAATTGCCGCTAGCGAAAGCGGGGTTAATCTGTGCATTGACAAACTTGCTGTAACGGTGACGATGGCAGACGATTCTGTCAGTACCATAGAAATGTTAGTCAAGGCAGTCATTTCCGACGGCATTATAGACGCCGTTATTACGAGCACCCAAAACGGTGAAGATGCGCAAGTCGTCATTAAAGTTTCCGTTAGCGAACTCGCTGCCAAAATTTCCGAAGCGCTAAAGGAAAGCGTGCCGCAGGAAACCATTCAACAAATCACCTCTCTCATTCAAATGTTGGGCGGATTGGAAGGTTTGGACATGGCAGACGTGGGCGAATGCTTAGGCGTTGCCGAAAAGTTCATTTTAGACGTTGCGTTTGATTCCGCAACCAATCGTTACACGGTAACTTTCAACCCCACCAAGCTTAACGCACTCAACGAAGACTTGGCAACCTTGACGGTTGATAAATTCGTCGACAAATACTTTGGCGCAGGTTCGTGGCTTGCGTTCAAAACGGCACTACCCGCCGTTAACACAATCACCGTTGGTGACATTCTCACTGCTCTTTCTTCAAGCGGAATTTCTTTGGATGCCGTTTGCGAAATGGTGTCATCCGTCTCCGTGGAAATCGGTTTGGGCGACTTGACTGCCGAACAAGTTAAGACAATGATTGAAAGTGTCAAAACGCAAACGGTTGTTTCGCTACTTTGCTCTTTGATAGGTAACGAATCGTTAACCCCCAGTTCCGTTGCCGCTTTCGTAAGCATGGTTCCCATCTTGTGTGAATCTCAAAGCGTTTACGGCGTAATTTGCACCGTATACGGTATGTTTGCTTCCGAATCTGCCGATGCGGCTTTTGATGCGGTTGCTGCCACGGTTGCAATCAAAAATGCCGTTGCAAACGCAATTGCGGCACTTTCCAAGATTCAAGCGGGCGTAACCATCGACACGGCAGGCAAACTCGTATCGGCTCATTTTAATCTTGCCAAAGTAGAATTTGCAATTCCCAACGAAGACGGAACGACGACGGCAGGTTCCGCAACCTTCAAGGCTTCCGTTGCTTTCCAGGGCGGTGTTGTGAAGGGAGATTACACCGGAGTATCCGACACCGTTGACCAACTTGCCAAGGTAAGCGACGTTCACAGCAAGTTGGAAGAGGTGGTAAAGGGCGAGACTAACAACACGATTGTAACTTACGTTGAAGCAAATAACTCTTATTGCTATTGGGCTGAAAGCATCAATAGCGAGTGCGTTACCGTTGACGGATTAAAATATAAAGTGGAGGCAAGTACCAAAGAAGTAATTCAGTTGCTAAACGCTTACCCCATTATTATGGTTAAGGGCAAAGCTCCCCAAACGATGACGATAGCTGTGACCATGGGTACCGCGGTCGAGTCCGCAACAACCTACACCGTTACGTTGGTTGGCACCGATTCCGAAACTGTCGTTGAAGACGAAACTATTTGCAAAAAGGTAATTGAGGAGTATCTCCAAACGCAACCGAGCTTAGCTGCGTTGTCAAATATCCGTTTTGCAACGATCCAAATTGTTACCGTCGGTAACGAGTATGACTTGTACTTCTTGTCTATGTAATGAGCGGCGGTTACAATTAAAGTAACCACTCAAACGAACTTAATAATTGTCGCAAACGCGTCTTGCCTTTGGCAGGGCGCGTTTTTAGTCCGTTCTTCGACACTTTTTGTCGTTTTTTACTTATGAGCGCCGGTTATATCTTTTATTGACAAAGAATAAAATTTGTATTACAATAAATTGCGATGGGAGAATTGAGCCTTACGCGTTTTGTAGGGCAATTTACAAATCGTTTTTTCGATCTTATCTCTCATTATTACGTTCCTTTCCCTTTTGTTTTATCGTTTACGTTTGTTTTCGTGGCGGTTTGCAGGCTAGCAGAGTTTTGCATCGGCAAATTGAAGCCTGCTTTGCTCACGTCGATTTGCACGTTCCTTTTCGTATTTGTAGCGCAGACGTATTCGGCTTGTCGTGCAGTTTTATTCTTTGGAGGTTGTTGATGAGAGATTATTCCGATATTGAGACGTTGAGAAAAGAGATCGACGCCATGACGATTGCCGACCTGCGCGTGACTGCACGAGCTTTTGGTATTATACCGCGCAATTACAAGCGAGGAGAGCTGATTCAAAAAATTCTTTACGTCTTTGCCGAAAACCCCGAGCCGGAAAGGCCAAAAAGGGCAGGCAGACCTGCCAAGTGTCCTCCCGTTCGATTAGTGGACGACGGCGAACCCGTTGGTGTGGACAACGTAACCTCCTCCTACCCGCGCGAAGGCATACTCGAAACTTATCCGGAAGGATACGGCTTTGTTCGTCCGTACAATTATTCGGCAACGCCCGGTAAGGATTATTACATGTCGGCATCGATGATTGCCGGTTTGAACGTGTCCTCTGGCGACAAATTGAAGGTTTTGTTACATCAATATCCCGACAAAAACGCGCCAACCGTCGTTTACGTTAAAGAAATCAACGACGATTCTTGTAAAAATTTGGTTCGCACCTCATTCGACGCGTTGGAAGCTTGCTTCCCCGATGAACGCATTGTGTTGGGCGGCGACAGGAAAGATTACGCTTTGCGCGCTCTCGATCTCGTTGCTCCCCTTGGCAAGGGGCAACGCGGGCTTATCGTTGCTCCGCCAAAAACGGGCAAAACTATACTTCTCAAGCAAATTGCGGCGGCAGTTCGCAAAAACCACCCGGAAATTCATCTTACGGTGTTGCTTATTGATGAACGCCCCGAAGAAGTTACCGATTTTAAGGAAAATCTCGATTGTGAAGTGGTGTGTTCCACCTTCGATCAGCCTCCCGAAAACCACGCGCGCATTGCGGAGTTGGTATTCAACAACGCACGCCGCCGCGTAGAGCAAGGGCAGCACGTAATGATTTTGTTGGACAGCATCACGCGCCTGTCACGTGCGTACAACCAACTTATGGCTGTGCAAGGGCGTACCCTTTCGGGCGGATTGGACGTTAACGCACTGAAAGAACCCAAGAGAATGTTCGGTTCGGGGCGTAACGTTCGCAACGGCGGCAGTTTGACCATTTTGGCAACGGCGCTCATCGAAACGGGTAGCCGCATGGACGACATTATTTATGAAGAATTCAAGGGTACGGGCAACATGGAAATTCACCTAGATCGCGAATTGAGCGAAAGGCGCATTTTCCCTGCAATCGACTTGCAGCGCAGCAGTACCCGCCGTGAAGATTTGCTTTTCACAAAAGACCAGTATGAAGGAATGAGTGTTACTCGCCGCATGTTGTCGAGTAAAGATCGCGTGCGGGCAACAGAAGATTTGCTCAGCGTAATTATGACTACTGCCAACAACGACGAAACGGTAGAAACGTTAAAGTTGCTTGCTTGCAGTGAAACGAATAAACGAACGACTAAAAAGTAATGAGTAAAAAAACGGTAGTATTAGGCATGAGCGGCGGAGTAGACAGCGCCGTATCGGCATATTTGTTGAAGCAAAGCGGTTACGACGTAGTTGCTTTGTTTATGCACAATTGGGAAGAAACTGAAGACGGTTGTTGCACTGCGGAGCAAGATTACGAAGACGTAAAGCGCGTTTCGGACAAGCTCGGCATTCCCTACTATTCCGTCAATTTTGCCAAGCAGTACAAGGAAAGAGTTTTTTCTTATTTTTTAAGAGAGTACTCCCTCGGGCGAACGCCCAATCCGGACGTGCTGTGCAATCGCGAAATCAAGTTCGGTCCCTTTTTGGAATACGCCAGGGCGATGGGCGCAGATTACGTTGCAACGGGGCACTATTGCGGCATAAAGCACACCCCCACGGCTCACTATCTGTTGAAGGCAGCCGATCAAAACAAAGATCAAACGTATTTTTTAAATCAATTGTCGCAATCGCAATTGCAAGACGTGCTTTTTCCTCTTGCCACCGTTACAAAGCCGCAAGTTCGTCAAATTGCCGACGAATTGGGACTGGTTAACGCCACCAAAAAGGACAGCACGGGCATTTGCTTCATAGGCGAACGCAATTTCCGTAATTTTTTACAAACCTATTTGCCAAATCAGCCGGGGAAAATCGTCGATGTGGACGGCAACGTCGTTGGCAAGCACATCGGCTTGATGTATTACACGCTCGGTCAGCGTCGCGGATTGGGGCTGGGCGGAACGAAAGAAAGCCAAGACAGGTGGTTCGTTGCCGACAAGGACTTGCAAAACAACGTACTTGTCGTGTCGCACGGTGACGAAAGCGTGCTCATGTCTCGTGCGCTCAAGGCAACGTCCGTCAACTGGATTCCTGCCCCTCTCGGCAAAGAGTTCAGTTGCCAAGCAAAGTTTCGCTACCGTCAGCCCGAGCAGGACGTGGACGTGCGTGTAAACGACGACGGTTCGGTAAACGTATTTTTCAAGCAAAAGCAACGCGCCGTAACTCCGGGGCAATTTGTGGTGTTTTACACGGACGAAATGTGTATCGGCGGCGGAGTAATAGACGAAGTATTCAAGTAAAGGTAACAACCAGGGTAATTTGCAAATTATGAGCACAACACAAGCAGAAACGTCGGCGCCCGAAAACGTCGCAACGGAAGAAATAGTTGAAATTGGGCAAAACGGCGGACGCGTGTGGGAAGTCGACTTTTTGCGTGGTTCATGTGGGACGTTGGCTCCATCGGTACGTGGCAGTACAAAACCAATTTGTTTAATTGGCTGTACGATTTGCAAAGCGTTTACTACGCAGGTGCCCTCCGCAAGACCACGCACGACACGTTTGTGACGCTTTTCGTATTTACAAGCGGCGTTTCGTGCAGTTTTTCTCGCAACAACGGCAAGCGAGCACTCAAAATGATTGCCCTTGCTTTGCTGTTGACGGCGGCAACTTACGCTGCGTCGAGCATACTCAACGTCAATGTAACGATTTATTTCAACGTGCTGCACGTAATTGCATTATCGGTGCTTTTGTGGGCGTGCTTGGAATGGATCAGTTCAAAATGCAACTCCAACTGGAGCAAAAACCTGTTTGGTTGGAGCGTTGCGGCAGTGATAGTTGCAGTTTTGGTGGTAGGCTATTGTGCCAAAACTGCCCCTTGGACGAACGAAAGCCAATTGTGGTTTTTCCTTGCCAAGCATTCTCTCGGCACCCCAGGTTTCGTTAAGTTTGCCGGCGTAGATTACCTTCCGTTTTTCCCCGATTTCGGCTGGTTTTTGGTAGGCGGATATTTGGGCAAGTGGTTGTACAAGGACAAGAAAACGCTGTTCCCTGCCGTCAACCCCAAGTACGTTTCCCCCGTTACGTTTTGCGGAAAGTATTCTTTGTGGATTTACTTTGGTAGCCAACTGTTCATGTACGGCTTCATATATTTGTTCCACAGTATTCTCAATTGGCTTTAATATTTACTACAAAACGCCGTCGCGTTGTTTAATTTTTAAGCAACGGGATGGCGTTGATTTGATAACGGTTTATCAACATGAACGACACTACGAGGAGCAAAATCAATTCTTGCATAGTACTTGTTGCCAACGGTAACGTTTCCGCGTTGGACGATTTGGCAAGCCTTGTTTCTGCAAGAATGATGTCCGTTGCCATTTCCGTAGTTAAAAATCGCGCCCTTGCCGAAGACGTAGTGCAAGAGGCGTTTATTCGTATTGTCAAGTACGCTTCAAGGTTTCGGGCTGACACAAACGGTTACGCGTGGATTTGCAAAATAGTGCAAAACGTTGCTCTCAACGCGCTAAAAAGGGAGCGACAAAAGCCAACTTGCAACATCGACGATTGCTTCGATCTTGCCGATCCGTCGGATGTGGAGAGCTCAGCTTGTGCATCCGCCGTGCTGCAAGCGGCAATGAAAACCCTGTCGCAGGTGGAAAGGCAGGTGGTGTACCAAAAGTATTTTATGGAACAAACGGTGCGCGACATTGCCAAAAACTTGTCGATGTCCAAGTCTTCCGTACAACGCGCAATTACCTCCGCCGAAGAAAAATTAAAAAACTATCTTCAAAGCGGTACAAATCAATCATTTTAGAGGTTGTTTAAGTGATGGACGAAAAGGAAAAAATACAAAAACTATTCGACGATTACGCCGACGAGCTTGCCGATCAATCGCATTTGGCAAGTAAAGCTCGTCAACAAATGGCAAATCGCCCCAAGAGGCTTAACCTGATCAAATGGTTAAGTCCCGTTGCCGCATTTTGTGTATTGGCGGTAATTTGTATTGTCGTTTTGCCCAACGTCGCGCCTCCGCTTTCCACGCCCGATTACACTCCGAACGATTCCTCTGCCAGCGGGCCCGTGGTTGCTTACGACGTAAGCGAGGTCAAGGGGCGGTTAGCTTCTGTCGAAAGCGTCGCTCACCTGTTCAACATTGACAATTTGCAAACGGAAACGAGCAAGGTGGTGTATCAAAAATTCGGCGAGTATTACCTCGATGGCGAGCTGGTGTACGTCAAAGCGGAAATAGGCGTTATTACCGAAAGCGGCATTACCGAAGTGTACGCCATGGCGGAAAAGGACGGCTATTTGCGTTCGGATTTGGAAGCAGACGTTGCAAATTTTGCCAACGGTCAGGCCATTGTTAGCCACAGTTGGCAAAGTAACGGAGAATATGTTACCAACGCATATTTTTGCGCAAGGGGAATGCATTTTTACGTGTATGCAACGGGCGGAACGGACAACGCCGAAGAAATAATATACAAAATGATGTAAACAAGAGTAAAAAGATGTATATAATAGTAAAACGACGTAAATAAGCGTTTCGGCAGTCTTTGCAAAAAAGGCTGCTTTTGTTTTTAATTTTGCGGGACAAAGCGCATCAAACAAAAGTTGTATTAGTGTAAAGGGCACCAAGCTACGTTAAAGAGGTAACTTGCAATTAAGCAATTGCCTGCTGCAAATGGTTTTGGTGCAAAGGAGATATTATGAAAAAGACTATTTTGGCAGTAACGTTATTGCTTGCATGTTTGTTTTCTTTTGCAGCTTGTTCGGTATCGCCCAATGACTACGGCTTTGGTCCTTCTTTTTACGGCAAAACCGACATTGCTTCCAACGAAAACTACAATTACGACGAAATAATCGAAAACGGCTTTTCGGAAACGTCGACGGAAAACACCTCCTATTTTTCGTTGGATCGCAACACGGCTGCTTACGGGTATATGCGCCGTCAAATAGAGGACGGGCTAACCATCAACAAGAATTCCGTTCGTCTGGAAGAGTACATCAATTACTTCAATTACGACTACGCACGCCCCACCGACGGCAACGCACTTGCCTTGCAAGGAAGCTTGTACGATTGCCCGTGGAATGGCGAACACAAATTGCTTTCGGTTGGTGTCGCTGCGGAAGAAATATCCTTTGAAAACCGCAAAACGAACAATATCGTGTTTTTAATAGACACATCCGGCTCTATGTACGGCGACGACAGGCTGGGGCTTATTCAACAGGCGTTCACCATGCTTACCGAGTGTCTTGCCGATGGCGACTACGTTTCCATCGTTACTTACGCAGGGGATAGCCGCACGGCGTTGGATGGTGCACGCGGCACCGAAAAACTTCGCATTGCCAACGTTTTGCAAGATTTGCAAGCGGGAGGCAGCACTAATGGCGCAGGCGGAATAGAGCAAGCGTACAAAGTTGCCGAAAAATACTTTGATGCAAGCTACAACAACCGCGTAATAATTGCCACCGACGGCGACTTTAACGTCGGCGAAAGTTCCACAGAGGGGCTCAAGGCGTTAATATCCCAAAAAAGGGAAAGCGGCATTTATCTTTCCGTTTTGGGCGTTGGCATGTACAACACCAACGACAAAACCATGAACACGTTGGCACAAAACGGCAACGGCAACTACGCCTATTTGGATAGCGTTGCCGAGGCGCGCAAGGCTTTGGTAGAAGAAATGTGCGGTACACTTAACGTGGTTGCCAAGGATGCTAAAGCAGGAGTCGTTTTCAATAAAGACGTTGTCAAGAGCTATCGGCTCATCGGCTACGAAAGCAAAATGATGTCGCAAGAAGAATTTGAAGACGAAAACAAAGATGCAGGCGAAATAGGTTCGGGACACACCGTAACGGCAGTTTACGAAATCGAGCTTAATCCACAAGCGGAAGGCACCGTTGCCGAAATCGAAGTTAAATACAAAGATCCTTCCACGGAAGCAAGCAAATCAGTTGTTAAGACCATTGCAACGAGCGACTACACTTCAGCTCCGAGCGAAGACGACGTGTTTGTCGGCTGTGTGGTAGAGTACGGCTTGCTGCTTCGTCAGTCCGAATATAAAGCGGACGCAAGTTTTGCCTCCGTCTTGGCTAGGCTCAACAAACTTCAATGCGTGCAAGATGATGCTTTTAAGGGGGAATTTCTCAACATAGTGCAAAAGGCGTCAAGAAACTACGAGTAACACCGTTGTGCGCAAAAAACGGCAGATACTGTTGTTTTCTACGGTTTTGTGCAAGGTCCAAGTTTGGCAAGTATAGTTTGGCTATCGCAAGTTGCGGCTCCGCTTTCGGCGGAGCCGTTTTTTGTGGCGTATTGTCTTGTAATTGCTTGACATCGCGCGCGCACAAGGGTATAATTGTGATGCTAGGGGTGCCGAAAATCGGCTGAGAGAGTCCCTTTGAACTTGTCAAGTTCGTACTTGCGTAAGGAATGCACACAATGACATACGTGTACTGTATTCTTTTGCAAGTTCCCTCAACGGGAACTTTTTTCTTAGCAAAAGGAGTTTTTTATGTCAAATAGTTGGAAGGAATTGGTGGAATTGGGAAAATCCGCCACGGACACGCTCAAACACGTCTACAACGTGTTGGCATCCGTTGCCCTTTACGTCACCGTTGCACTGGTGGTGGCGCTGATAATTTATCATGCGTTGGCATGTCGCAAGGGCGCCGATACCGAAGCAAAGGCAAGAAAGTTTGAATTGGGCGTTGCCGTCGGTTACAGCATCGGTGTGCTCGTCACACTCGGCGCGTTGAAGCTTTTGCGCGAAATACTCAAGGGGGAAATAGGCAAAGAGTTTTGGCTGGTAATGGGGCTTTTGGCTCTCGTTGCGGCTGCAATAATCGTCGTTTCCGTTTTGTCCAAACGCAAAAGTAAGCATTTAAATTTGATCGTTGCATTGTTTGCAATTGCCGTCATTGCCTATGCGGTGGTGATATTGTTGGTAATACCGGCAGAAGAGGGCTATTCGCCAGATAACCCCGTTTTGATGTACGTTTTGTCTGCCATTCTCGTAGCCATTGCATTGGTGAGTGCTGTCGTGTTAGACAAATCATCCGCTTACGACGCGCGTAGCCTTACTTATGCGGCGATATGCGTTGCCACAAGCTTTGCTTTGTCTTACGTAAAGTTTTTCACTGTGGGCGCACAGGGAGGTTCGGTAACTTTTGCAAGTTTGTTGCCCCTTGCGTTGTATTCGTACATGTTCGGCATTCGCAAAGGCTTGGTTGCAGGGGTGGTGTATGGGTTGTTGCAACTCGTGCAATCGCCGCAAATTTATCATCCCATGCAAGTGTTGTTGGATTACCCCATTGCATTCGGCATGATAGGGCTTGCAGGCATAGGGAAAAAGTTCAAGTTTCTCAAGAATAAGATTTTTGCCCAGTTTGCCATGGGTATGACGATTGCCGCGCTTTTGCGTTACGCGGCGCACTCTGTCAGCGGATATTTTGTGTTTTCAAGTTGGGCGTGGGAGGGTTACGCTCCCCTTGCGTACTCTTTGGTTTACAACCTTTTCGTGCTGGTAGATGCTGCCGTGGTCATCTGTGTTTCGGCGTTCGTTTTTGCTCCCAAGTCGGTGCGCCGCATGGTTTTGTCCGTGGGCAATCTCGAGCAAACCGAGCCGCTTGGCGAGGAAAACAAGTAGTTGATTTTCGTTTGGTCATTTGCAAATAAAAGTAAAGTCGTTTGCAAAGGTAAAGGCAAAGTCGTTTGTAGATGTAATGGCAATTTGAACGAATAATAGTAGGTTAATGCCGCTTCGTGGCGTGTGCGTGTTTTTCGCTAACGTCATTAGGCGGCATTTTGTCACGCAACTAAAACTTTTGCTTGTCCTCAAAATGTAAATATTTGGTAAAATAGGCAAAAAACGTCGGTGCTTTGCGCTTTACGCTATTGACTTTATTCAAATAAAAGATTATAATAAATCTGTATGTTGCTTGCGGCTTTGTGCGCGTTGCAACACAATCGGATTTTACAATTATTTTTTGGAGGAACAATTAATGGCAAAGAGAACAATTGACGGTAATACCGCTGCTTCGCACGTTGCGTATGCCTTTAGCGACGTTGCGGCAATTTACCCCATAACTCCTTCTTCTCCCATGGCGGAAGTTGCCGACGAATGGTCTGCACAAGGCAGAACCAACCTGTTCGGACAACCTATTCGTATTGCGGAAATGCAGTCCGAGGCGGGCGCAGCAGGCGCCGTTCACGGAAGTTTGGTGGCAGGAGCGCTCACCAGCACCTTCACGGCAAGTCAAGGCTTGCTTTTGATGATTCCCAATATGTACAAGATCAGCGGCGAATTGCTTCCATGCGTATTCCACGTATCGGCAAGAGCTTTGGCTGCTCACGCTTTGAACATTTTCGGCGACCATCAAGACGTTATGGCATGCCGTCAAACGGGTTTTGCAATGCTTGCAAGCAACTCCGTACAAGAAGCAATGGACCTTGCATTGGTGGCTCACCTTTCCACTTTGGAAGCAAAAGTTCCATTCCTTCATTTCTTTGACGGATTCCGTACCAGCCACGAAGTAAGCAAGATTGAAGAAATCTCTTACGAAGACATGGCAAAGCTTGTTGACATGAAGTACGTAGACGAGTTCAGAGCTCACGCCCTCAACCCCGAACATCCTCAACAACAAGGTACCGCTCAAAACGCAGATATCTATTTCCAAAACAGAGAAGCTGCCAACAAGTACTATCTTGCCACCCCCGCCATCGTCGAAAAGTACATGGAAAAGGTTGGCGAACTTACCGGCAGACACTATCATTTGTTTGACTACGTTGGCGCACCCGATGCGGACAAAGTTATCATCCTCATGGGCTCCGGCGCAGACGCCGTTGAAGAAACGGTTGATTACCTCACCGCAAGAGGCGAAAAAGTCGGCGTGTTGAAGGTTCGTTTGTATCGTCCTTTCTCTGCCGAACATCTCGTAAAGGCTTTGCCTGCAACGGTTACCAAGGTTGCCGTTCTCGACCGCACCAAGGAACCCGGTTCTCTCGGCGAACCCTTGTATTTGGACGTTGTTGCAGCTCTTGCCGAACAAAATCGCAAGATGGACGTCGTAGTTGGCGGCCGTTACGGTTTGGGTAGCAAAGAGTTTACTCCTTCCATGATTCTTGCAATTTACAAGAATTTGGACGGTGCAAAGGTTAACCACTTCACCATCGGTATTACCGACGACGTTACGCACACCAGCTTGCCCGTTGAAGAAATGATTGACGTTGCTCCTGCAGGAACCACTCGTTGCAAGTTCTACGGTCTTGGCTCCGACGGAACGGTTGGCGCAAACAAAAACAGCATCAAGATCATCGGTGACCACACCGATTTGTATGCACAAGGTTATTTTGAATACGACAGCAAGAAGAGTGGCGGTCTCACCATTTCTCACCTTCGTTTCGGCAAAAACCCCATCAAGTCCAGCTACCTCATCGATCAAGCAGAATTCATTGCTTGCCACAACTCCAGCTACGTAACTCGTTACGACATGCTTGGCGAAGCTAAAGAGGGCGGCACGTTCCTTCTCAACTGCGCTTGGACGGACGAAGAACTTGAAAGAGAACTTCCTGCTTTCATGAAGCGTCAAATCGCTCAAAAGCACTTAAAGTTCTACACGATTGACGGTCTTCACATCGCAATCAAAGCCGGTTCTGCAAAATCCACCAACATGGTAATGCAAGCTGCATTCTTCAAACTTGCCGACATCATTCCTTACAGCGAAGCAGAAGAATACATGAAGGCGGCCGTTGTTAAGTCTTACGGCAAAAAAGGACAAAAAGTCGTTGAAGCTAACTGGGCAGCAATCGACGGAGCTATTGCAGGTCTTCACGAAGTTGCCGTTCCTGCAGAATGGGCAACCGCAACGGAAGGCGCAGCTCTTCCCGAAGCTACCGACAACCAATACTTTGAAGAATTCATTCGTCCCATCGTTGCTCAAAAGGGTAATGCATTGCCCGTATCGGCATTCAACCCCTCCGGTATCGTACCTACCGGCACAACCAAGTTTGAAAAACGCGGTATTGCCGTAAACGTACCCAAGTGGGACGTGACGAAATGTATCCAATGTAACCAATGCGCTCTTGTTTGCCCGCACGCCGCAATCAGACCCGTTCTCGTTGCAGAAGGCGAACAAGTTCCCGCATCTTTCGAAACAAAAGCAGCCATCGGCGTAAAGGGTGCCAAGTTCCGTATGCAAGTTAGCCCGCTCGATTGTACAGGTTGCGGAAGCTGTGCAAACGTTTGTCCCGCCAAGGAAAAGGCCCTCACCATGGTTCCTGCCGAAGAAATTACGGCAGTCGAAGCGGAAAA
>CAYYTD010000011.1:0-18318 GCA_964474475.1 uncultured Oscillospiraceae bacterium
ACACGGCAGAAAACGGTGCCCCCAGTGGTGTAGCCGAAGTTAAAAAGGCTCTCGACGAAAACCTCATCAACACGGAATCTATGATCCCCGTCACACAAGGTTACGCATTCTATTGGGATAACGAAAATAATAAAATCGTTCTTGTTGGTAACGAAGACACTTCCATGGTTCAACCCACTTGGGCACTTCTCACTTCTACTGGTTACGGCACTCTTACGGAAACCGCAACTGCAACGGATATAACGACTGCAATTAGTTCTTCTTCCGTAGCTAATCCCGCATTAATCAAATTGACCAGTGAAACGAAGGTGGAATCTGTAACAAAAGCAAGCATAACTCAGGCGATATATCCCAGCCTTAAGCCGAGCGAGACTAAGCGCAGTGCTTATATCATCGACGAGGGCGAATCTCTCATTGTTGATTTGAATGGCAAAACGCTTAAAAATGAAGACGCCGATTATTCTACTTTCTTTGTAAAAAAAGGTGGCACACTTACAATCAAAAATGGTACCATTGAGGGCACTTCGGATACGAGAGCAGTTGCAACATATGGCGGTTCGGTTTCTTTGCAAGGCGTTATCATCAACAGTAAATCTGCAGTGCAGGTTGCCGGTTTTGCCGATGTATCTATAGTTGGTTGTACCATCAATGCCTCTGGCAATTTTGCTATAACTTCTAATAGCAGTTCTACACTTAATAATGGTGCCAGAGTATCAATTGCTGACTCGACAATCAATGCAAAATCAGCAGGTGTTTATCTTGGTATTTATTCCGAGGTAACTATTGACAATTGTAAAATTTCAGGTGTAGCACACGGCGTACTTTTGCGTGGTTGCAACGCAACAATAACTAATAGTAACATCTGGAATACATCAACGGATGGCGAACACGAAGGTTCTAAATGGACTGATGGTAACAATGGTTTAAAAGCCGACATTGTCTTTGCTTGTGGTGGCACTGATGCATCTGGATATATGCCAACCGCTAACTTCAAGTGCGAAAACGTTACCGGTAATCCTACTCCTCCTACTAGTGACAAGTTTACCGTTCTCATTCACGAACCCGTAGGCGGCAAAGTAACAGTTAGCGGAATTAAAGTTAACCAAACTTTCAATGCTATGGACTTCAGCGAAACTTGGGCACCTCAGTATTAAGAGATTAAGTCTACGTTCGTAAATAGCTTTACTTAGTTACACAGTTTAACAAAAGAATACTTTCCGCCCTTGCGTTTTCGCAAGGGCGGTCCTTTTTTTCTTTTACTTCTTTTCCGTTTTTTCTTCCACTCCACAAAAATTTTACAAACCACCGCATATTCCATTTTTTCCTTACGCCAGCCATTAAACTTCTCTCCCTAATTAGTTGCTCCGGCACAATAGGGACTTGCCACTCCGGAACCTTACAAAAAACTTTCACTAACACTTATAAACAAATTCGGTCCACCTTACTAAAATCAACCGTTATCTGTTTTGTCAAATACCGTTAATACTATCTTGTCAACGATGACTTAATAATACTAACGCACAATAGGGGCTTCCGCCCCCCCCCACAAAACTTTCTTAAATTTCAATTTTGCCGTTTAACCTTTTTTCTTTTGGCAATAATTGTACCAAATAGAGAGGTGCCTATGCAGTTTTTACAATTCGCGCAAAATTTTCTCATTCGGTACGATTGGGCAGTAATGCTAAGCTTGTTTGGCGGCTTGCTGCTTTTCGGTGCAACAAATTGGTGCAACGATTTATACTTTCAGCAAAACCGCAAGTTAGAAAAATGTCGGCGTAGCATTGTTGCCGATCCGGACAACATTCCTTTGCACGTTCAGTCTTTGCCGCAAGAATACCGCCGTCAATGGCGCGCCTTCGTTAATACAGGCGCCGCCAAGCCCTCGTTGGCTTTCGAGTTCGTACCCAAAAGCAAAATTTTGTATTTTGCAAGGCTGTTTGGATGGTGCACCTTTTTTTGCACGCTGTACGCAAGCTTTTTCGTTGCCATGCCTTACCGCCGAGATTATTTAATTTTTCAGGTGGCGTACCTTTTGGCGGTGGTGCTTGTTTTTGTCCTGTATTTCGCCCTTTGCCGCAAAAACGAAAGGCGCGCCAGGGCATGTTTCGGCAAGTTCGTTGCCGAACTCAACAGGCATTTGTGCTGCCAGTCCAGCCAAACGCCAAGCTTGCAACAAACCATCGTCAAGCTTAACGATCTTCGCCGCGGTGCCGTAACGGAGCATTCGCTCAATCGCGCTGCCGAGCTGATTCAACGTCAGCCCACGCAAACGCGCTCGGTAGAGCAGCAACGCAAGCTGAACGTCGCTCTCAACGACCTGCTTCAAGCCTACGCGCGCCAAGCCGGCAAAAAGCCAAGTTAACCGTTTTTAGCTCATTTTGCCGTAGGCTTTCGGCGTAATTTGCTATTGTTAAAGGAGAAACCATGAACAAAACCGCCCCCAAAATTGCTCTCGTCGCTCAAACCTGCATTGCTTTCGTGTTTGTGCTTACGCATTTTTTGTACGCCGTCAACGTCGTCAGCCCCACCGTGGCAGGCGGCAACGTCACCGTCAACGTGCTCGTTGCAGCGTTTGCCTTGCTTTACGCCCTTCTTTCCGCCTACTTGCTGTGGACGGTTTTTGGCAAGGGGGATGGCGCAGGCAAAGTGTTGCTTCATTGCGACGACGAAAGTAGCACCCTTGCCGACGTCAAAGTCATTCGCAAGGTCATTCGCGGCTGCCAAGCCAAGGTAAAGGGGCTCAAGGTCACACGCATTTGCATTACGGAAACGGACAAGCGCGGCTATTGCCTCAAACTGTACGTAAAAGTGCCGCCCTTGCACGCCATATCCGCCGTGGACGAGATGCGTTGCCTTCTTAGGCAAAGTTTTTTGCAAACTCTCCAGGTGGAGTTTCGCTCTGTCGATTTCGTTGTGGACAAGTTCGGCGGCAAGTTCACGCCAAATACCGATAGTTCCCTCGATGACAAGCAGGCGTTGCAAGCCAACCGTGAGCAAGCACGGCAGTGCTTCAATTCCCCGCTCGAAGACAATTCCACTCCGCCCAATGGTGGTGATTCTTCCACTCACAACGCCGACGGTAACGTAGCCCAAGCCCTTGCCGACGGCGATTCGCTTCAATATCCTGTCGACACCGCCGACGGCGATTTCGGCGCAAGCAGTGATTCGCCCATGCCCCCTTCAGACGCTGCTAATGCCTATTCGGATGCAAACGGTGATTCTGTCGTAAGCAGTGATTCGCACCCCGACGAAAATTCAACCCCTGCTGCCAATTTCGGCATAGGTGAAAATTTAAGCTCCAGCGGCAATTCAACGGCAAGCCCCCTGCCCGATTTGCCCAATCAAAGCCCTTCGGATGGTTTCGTCGGCAACCTGCCGCCCTATTTCCCTGCCGCCGATCAGCCCACCCACACGCCCCCTTCGCAGGAGTAATTTGGCGGCACAAAACGCCCTTTGCGTGCACAGCAAGGTGGCTTTGGCATTTTCCGTCCTGTCATTCGTGTGTTTTATTCACAGTCGGCCCTGTTACGGGCGATTGATTTTTCGGCAAAAAACGCCCCTTTTGGCAAATAAAGGGGGCATTTTGTAGGTAACGTGCGGCGTTTAACGAGTAAAACGCCACATTAGAACAAAAGGAAACGTGTTATTAGAGCAAATAAAGAGTACTATTAGAGCAAATAAAGAGTACTATTAGAGCAAATAAAGAGAACTATTATAGCAAATAAGGAGTGGTATTAGAGTAAATAAAACGTGCCATATTAAAGCAAATAAAACATGCTATTAGGCAGGCAAATAAAAAAACAACGCATCACTCTGCGCTGTTTTTTCGTTTGTCGGCAAAAAAGTTTGTAAGCAATTCCGAGCAAGGCTTTTCCAAAATTCCGCCCTGCAAGTTAAGGTTGTGGTTAAGGGTGTTGCCAACCGTTTCAGCAATGCCAAAGCAGCCCTTGCCGGAAAGGTCGTATGCGCCAAAGTACACGTTGGATAGTCTTGCGTTAAAGCAAGCGCCAAGGCACATCAAGCAGGGTTCCAGCGTCACGTACAAGCTGCAACCGGCAAGCCGCCAATCGTCAAGTTTTTTGCACGCCCTTTCAATTGCAAGTATTTCTGCGTGGGCAACGGCGTTTTTGCTTTTGTTGCGAGTGTTGTGTGCTCTTGCAATCACTTTGCCGTCCTTTACGATTATTGCGCCAATGGGCACTTCGTCCTTTTTTGCAGATATTTGCGCCTGTTTTAGCGCCATTTTCATGTATTTTTCCTGTTCACTCATCTTTAATTACGCACAAGGCGTTCAGCTCGGTCATCAGTTCGGGGTAAACTTTGGTTATGCGGCGGTCAAAGGTAAGTAGTCCGTTCACTTCGTCTTCCACGTCGGATAGTTGCGTGTACACGGCTGCACAAAGCCCCTTTGGTATTTTGGCAATCACGTCCCTTTTGTACAGCTTTTCAATGCCGCGGTTAAATTGCTCTTTGGTGGCAAATTTTTTGTAAGCGTAAGTTTTGTTGGGGTTAAAGCAGTGTTCTTTGTCCTTGTAGCTGTATCCGCCAAATTCCGTCAGGCACAGCGCGCGTTTTTTGTCCTTGGGTAAGTTTACGGCTCTAAAGTACACGTGGAAGCTGTTCACGTCGCCGCCCCCTTGGTCGTGCCAACCGCTTGCGTGGTCCACCGTTCTGGTTGGGTCGTAGTCTTTTGTAAAGGTGGCAACTTGGCTTGCGTCAAATTGTCCCCACCCTTCGTTAAAGGGCACCCAGGTGGCAATGCACACGCAGTTGTACAGCCTGTCAATCATTTCCACGTACTCACGCATAAAGGTTTCCCGTGTCGTTTCCTCTTCGCGCGAGAATCTTTTGTAGTCGTTGTCCTTCATTTTGCGCACGCCAAGGTTTGGCAGGTAAAGGGTGCTCATTTTGTGTTGATGCGTGCCGCCGCTCGGCATGTCTTGCCACACCAGCATGCCCAGCCTGTCGCAGTGGTAGTACCAGCGCAAAGGTTCCGTTTTTACGTGTTTGCGAAGCATGTTGAAGCCAAGCACCTTCATGGTGAATATGTCGTTAACCATGGCTTCGTCGCTCGGTGCGGTGTACAAGCCGTCGCTCCAATATCCTTGGTCAAGCACTCCGTTGTGGAAGTAAGGTTTGTTGTTCAGCATTAGGCGCTGGTATTTGCCCACCTTTTCCACGCCGAATTTTCTCATGCCAAAGTAGCTCTTTACAAAGTCCCTTCTGGTTATTACGTACAGGTTGTACAAATGCGGATTTTCCGGCGACCAAGGCACAAATTGCTTTTGCGGAAAGTGCAACGTCAGCTCCCCTTTGCCGTCGGCTTTGGCAATCTCCTCTTCACCGTCCACAATCATCACCGTAACGGGCCCGTCAAAATTGCACTCAACGTGCACTTTCACGGCGGCATCGTCGTACAGCGGAGTTATTTTTATGGACGTCACGTGGTGTTTCGGCGTGCTTTCCAGCCACACCGTCTGCCAAATTCCGCTTTGAGCGGTGTACCACATTCCACCTCTTTTCAACGATTGCTTTCCGTTGGTGTAGTATTTGGTGTCGCTAAAATCTCTTACCTTTACTATTAGCAGGTTTACTTCGCGCGCCAGCGCAGCGGTAATCTCTACCGAAAAGGAATTGTATCCGCCTTCGTGATGGCACACGTACACGCCGTTCAAGTAAATGTCGCAAATGCTGTCTACCGCGCCAAAGTGCAAAAAAACGCAACCTTTGTTAAAGTCCTTTGGCAGGGTAAAGGTGGTGCGATAGTATAGCGTTTGGTTGGGTTTAAGTTGGCGGTTCACACCGGAAAGCACGCTTTCCGGCGAAAACGGCACCAAAATTTTCCCCTGATATTCCTCCGGGGGAATATCTCCGTCCACTATGGCGTAATCCCACCATCCGTTCAAGTTTACGTAACTGTCCCGCACGAATTGAGGGCGTGGATATTCTTGATGGGGCTTGTCCGAAAGGCAATCTCCCCAAACGGTTTTTTGAATATTGTGCACCATACGGCAGCAACCTCCCATATTCAATTAGTTTAGCACAAAAAAAGTAGATTGTAAACGGGTATTTGTTTCCCTTTGCAGCCGTTTTTTTGCTATGGGTTTGCGATGACGGTTTTTGCCGTTCCGTTTTTTTGTAAATACGGTTTTTGCCATTTGTTACGGCAAAAGGAGGGGCAAACGGTCGCTAATTGTTGAACAAATTTCAAAACTGTGGTACAATGTAACAAATATCAGGGCCCCGCACTTAAAAACGGAGGAATTATGAGAACATCGGCAAAATTTCAGTTGGTCAGTTTCCGGCAGTACGAACAATACGGTTCGCAAGAAGTGTACGATAGCTTAAAGTTACCCCGCCGCGCCACGGCAAAAAGCGCCGGGTACGATTTCTTTGCTCCCGTCGATTTGCAAATAGCCGCCGGGCAAACTGTTACTGTTGCCACAGGCATTAGGGTACTCATGCCGGATGATTGGTGTTTAATGATTTATCCCCGCAGCGGTTTGGGGTTCAAGTATAAGTTAAGGCTCAACAACACCGTGGGGCTCATCGATGCCGACTACAGCGATAGCCCCAACGAAGGGCACATTTTCGTGCGCATCACCAACGAGAGCGACAAGGATTTGTTCGTTCCGCAGGGAGAAGCCTTTGCGCAGGGGGTTTTCACCAAATATTTACTCACCGAAGACGACGACGCCACGGCAAAGCGCATCGGCGGCTTGGGCTCCACTTCCGGCAAATAGTAGAGCAAAGTGAATGGAAAGCAGTAGTACAGAGAAAAAAAGTGGTGGCATAGAGAGAATAAAAATAGTTGCGTAAAGAGAATAAAATCGTAATAACAGAAAAAGCGTACAGTAGCAAAATAACACAAAAAAAGGGGCGTTTGGACAAAACCAAACGCCTTTTTCGTTAAATTTTAATTAGTTTGTTGTCTTCTACGGAGAGTACGTAGCAGTCAACGTCGTCAATTTGCAGTATTTTTTGTACGGCAACTTTGTAACTGTTTAGTTGAAGTTTGTAGTCTTTGGTTATTTTTTCTTCGTTTTTCGTGGTGTACTTAAAGTCTATCACGGTAGCCTTGCCGTCGTCTATTATCAGCAAGTCTATCACCCCTTGCAACATCACGTTGTCGGCAAATTCGTCCGAGCCGGCAATTTCCTTGTAGGGCACGTACAGCATAAAGGGCAATTCGTGGTAGGCTTTTTTGCCTTCAATCAACGCCAATATTTCCTTGTTGTTCAGCGTGGCGAAAATCAAGTCGGCATCTAGTTTTTCCGCAATAGGCGTGTCAATAAGATTTTGCTCCGTCAGCATGGCTATGGTGTCGGCAATTTGCTGCTTGGTTGCTTGCCAAGGCGCGTATTGGTACACTTTGTGGTAGGCGGTGCCCACTTTTGCCCTGTCGTTGTTGTCGTGCAAGGCAAATTCTTTGCGTTTGTTGCCAAATGCATCGTTTTCAAGGTCGTTTTGCCTTTCGGCAAATTCCTTGTCCAAAGCCGAGCTGACCAGCTTCACGGGCATTTCCGTTTGTGATGCAAACGGGTATTCGTAGTTTAATCTCCGTTGAAGTTCTTCTTTTTCGGTACTTTGCTCACACAGGTAGGTTTGTGCCTCTCCCTGTTCTTGAGCTTCCTCTTCGCCAAAGGCATTGCAGGCAAAGTCGGGCGTGTGCACGTTGGCAAAGTTTTTGCCGTATTTGTTTTGCAGGCAGGCAATTATCCAGTCCAAGTGGCTGTTGGCGTTTTCGGGAAGTTTCGGCGACGAGTTCAGCCTGCTTTCGTTGCAAGTTCCCATAAGGTACAAGGCGTACTTTGCACGAGTCAACGCAACGTACAGCAAACGCATTTCCTCTTCACGCTGTTTTCTTTTGTTAAGCGTGTTGCAGGCAGTCAATCCCAGCGTAGGCGATACTCTCATGTGCTCAAAGTCGTAGTAGTTTGTTGCCATGCCAACGTCCACGTTGGTTTCCACGGAGGGATAGTCGAATTTGAATGCGTTTTCCAGCCCTGCAATAATAACGATGGGAAATTCCAACCCCTTCGATCCGTGCATGGTCATTATTCGCACGGCATCGGCGCCGGATGCGTTTTCCTTGGCTGCGTTTTCCGTTTGAGAGTCCACGTAGTTTAGGTAGGATGTCACACTGCGCGCGTGGGGCGAAGCTTTTACGGCTGCAACATAGTCGAATAGTTTGCTCATTCGGCGCTGTCCGTCGGGCAAGCCTTCCACGTACAAACGGTAATCGGTAATTTTAATTGCGTACATCAGCAGGTCGCTTACCGTTGCCCCGTAGGAGTAAAAGCGTATCTTGTCTATCAGCGAAAGCAAGTTTGCCGCCTTTGTTGCAATTTCGTTTTGGTTTTTGGCGGCGTATTCACGCAAACGCTCCACGAAGGGTACTCGTCCGCTTGTGTCCAGCCTAATCACGGCAAGTTCCGTCTCTTCAAATTTGCCTATGCAGCTCAGGCACACGCCAACCAAGTACACGTCGTTAAAGGGGTTGTCAATGGTGCGCAAAAGGCACAACAGGTCTTTAATCTCCTTCGTGTTGGCGTCGCAGTCTTTAAGGGCAACCACCGCAGGAATGTTGTTTTGCAGCAGGGCGGAGTAGATATCTCTTGCCTTTGCCGTCAGCGCACGCATCAGTATTACTATGTCGCCGTATTCAATTTTTTTGCTTTTCCCGTCTATTTCAAAGGTTTTGCCCACCAACGATTTTATTTTTTTAACTATGACAAGCCCTTGGGTGGCGCCGTCGTCGTCGCAATCGATTTTGGTCACGTCGTAAATTTCGTTTATGGGTTCTTCTTCTTTTTTGTAGGGGGCAAGTAGGTCAAGGGTAACGGCAGGGGATATCACTCTCGGCGCATTGCCTTGCAGCCTAGCCGTTTCGGCGTAGTTAACCTTGCCGAATTGTTCCGTCATTATTCCGTCAAATACGTCGTTGGCAAAGTCCAACACGGGCTTGGCACTGCGGAAGTTGCTGTTCAGTTCAATGGCAACTCCACCTTCGCCCTTTTTGTAGGCGTTGTATTTGTCCACGAATATCCCGGGTTCACACCCTCTAAATCCGTAAATAGATTGCTTTACGTCACCCACCATGAATAGGTTTGCGCCGCTGCACAGTTGTGTCACTATGGCTTCTTGCACGGGGTTGGTGTCTTGATATTCGTCAACGAATATGTACTTGTATTTTTCTTGAATTTCTTTTTTAATTACGTCGTCTTCCAAAATTTTCAGCGTAAGGTGCTCAAGGTCGTTAAAGTCAAGCCCGTCGTGCTTGCGCTTTTCCTTTGTGTACGCCTCTTCAAATCGCAGCAAAATTTCCTCAAGCTTGTCCGTTATTTGCACGGATAGCGTGCTTTCGTTCAATAGCTTTTCAAAGGGCAACCCTCTGTGAAGTTTGTCCGTCTTTTCTTTCAGTTCTTTCAGGTCTTTTGCAATTTTTGCGTGCTCGCTAATAGCCTCTATTTCCGCATAGGTACTCTTTTTCGTCTTTTTGGGCAACGCAAGTATTTTGTTGCCGATTGTGGCAATTTCCGATAGGGCATCGGGGTATGTCAAGGTCGTCACGTTGCGCAACATTTGCTCGTTTGCACGAATGGACGTAGCAAAGGATACGCCGTCCTCTTCCGCTTGATTGGCAATTGCGGCAAGCGTGTCGGCAAGAAAGGTCACGTTGCGGTTGAGTTCCTCGTGGAGGGTAGATATTATCGGGCTGTTACCTTGCACGCTTACAAAGTTGGTGCGTTTTTCGGCGTACCAAGTGGCAAAGTTGGGCTGGCAAGCGGCAAATTGATACAGGCGCACGAGCGTTTCCCTAAAACTTTCTTCTCGTCTGCTCGTCGAAAAAATCTTGTACACTCGGTAAAAGTCCTTGTCTTTTTCCGCAAAGTATTCTTCAAAAACGGTGTCAAGCGCTCTGTTTTTCAACGTAGATGCCATTGCCTCGTCCAACACGGCAAAGGAGGGGTCCACGTCGGCGGCGTAAAAGTAGTTGCGCAGCAAATCTCCGCAAAAGGAGTGCAGCGTGCAAATGGCGGCACCGTCAAGCTTTTCCAACTGTTCCTGCATGCGCACGTTATCCGCGTAGCAGGCAAGCCTGTCGCTCAGGCGGGTTTTCATTTCGCTTGCGGCAAGTGTGGTAAAGGTTACCACAACCAATTCTTCCACGTCGGCGCCTTCGGCAATCATGGATACTATTCTTTCAATCATCACCGTGGTTTTGCCGGTACCTGCCGATGCCGACACCAATATGTTGCTCCCACGGCGGTCAATCACTTCGCGTTGCGCGGCGGTAAAGGTTTTATTCGTTTTCGTCATTTTCCGTCACCGTCCTGTCAATAGTGTCCGCTGTAATTCGCTGTTTAACGTTCCGTTGCCGATAGGTGTACACGTCACCCATGCAACACAGGTCTTTGTAGTCGCAGTATTTGCAGGTGCCTTCGTAAGGGTTTACTGCAGCGTAACCGCTCCTCATCAGTTCACCGGCTTTGCCAATCAGTTTTTCGGCGTAGCCAATTTGGTTGTAAATTTGTTGTTGAGTTAGCCGTTTGCCCACTCTGTTGTCGGGTGTGCCGTCCTTTTTCAACTTTACGCCCAGTTTTTCACTTTCGTCGGACGTGTTGAGCACTGTGTCGAGTTTTTTCAGTATTTCAACGTCGTTGGTCGTCCGCCCGTTGTAAAAGTAAACTTTCTTTTCGTCGTACGAAGCAAAGTCGTCGTGAAGGTTAAAGTAGTAAAATCCCACGGGCACCAAGCCAAAGTGGTCTTGCACCGCCTTGGCGTAAACAAGGAGTTGCATTTTTTGCCCGTCGTAAAGGGATTTTTCTGCATATTCCGATGCTTTTGCGCCGCTTTTGTAGTCAATTACCACAAATTTGTTGTCGCATTTGTCCACACGGTCAATTTTTCCCACAAGGCTAAATTTGCCGCCGTCAAATGGTATCTCCACCGCAGGCACGTCGGCATCCGCCCCGCCAAAGGCAAGTTCCGTGGCAAGGTTGGTAAAGTCGGAGTTTTTCAGCTGGTTTTTCACCACTATGCACATTTTTTCCGATTCCGCTTTGAGGTTTTTCAAAATGCCGCTCATTTTCGCATCGTCGGCAAGCCCCTTGTAAAAGTCGTCCTGCATTATTTGGTCAAATAGGGCTTGTGCTTTGTCTGTCGTTATTTCGTCCGGTTCGTCAACGGAAAAGTCCTTTACATACAGTTCCAATACTGCGTGCAAAATGTTGCCCAGGTCGGCAGCTTTCAGTTCTGCCACGGTGCGAGGTTTCACGTTCAAGCCGTATTCAACGTAAAATTTGTACGGGCATTTAAAAAAGTCCGTCAGCTGGCTAACGCTTGTTGCGGAGTTTTTAAAGTACAGCTCTCCTCCCCGATCGACTTCTATTTTTCTTCCGTCTTTGGCAAAAATATACTCTTGCGTTTTGCCTTCGAAAATCTCGTCAAGAAGGGTGTATTCACGCAGGTCCACGGGCTTTTCGTCAAGCAATTTGCGCTTGCTTGCAATCAGTTCTTCAAGCGCTTGCGCCTCGGTAAAGATGGCTTTTTCCGCCTTTTTCGGGGTTAGGGGCAGGTTGTTTTCAATGAAAATCTTGCACAGGTCGGCAATTAACGGCGACGGCGTCAGCTTTTCTCCCTCTCCGCTCACCGTGTACGAAACGTACAGCAGCTTTTCGGGTTCTTGCACAAGTTGAAACAGGCTAAATCTTTCCCTTTTGTTTTCCGTCGAAACTTTCGGTTCAAAGTTTATTCCGCAAGCTTGCAGTGCGGTAATGTTTTCGTCGGAGAGTAATTTTACGTTCTTTTTTACTATGGGCATTTCGCCGCGGTTTGCACCCAGCAAAGCCAAAAATTTCACGTCGTGTTTCAGCGACTTTGCCATATTGGCAAAAACTACGCAGTCGTTGGTTACGGGTATTACCGAAACGTTCACCGAAGCGGTGGTGGCGTTGAGTGCTTTAATAAAGTCTTCCAGCGCAAAAACGCGGTCGCCAAGTATGCTTTCCGCTTGCGACAGCACGCTTTCAAATTTTTGCGGCACCTGCGCCGATACCAACGCACTATATCTCGTGTCGGATGCATCCGCGCCCTTAAAGTTGCGTTGAGCTTCCGTCAGAGCGTCGTTTTTGTCGTTAAGTTTTGCTGCGGCAATCAGTTCGCGTATTTTGGCAACGTATTCCTTTGCCGATGCACGCTTTGCAAATTGCACGGAAGAGAATAGAGCGTTGAACTTTGCTCTAAACGTATCGGCTTTTGCAAAGTAAGGTTCCGATTTTCCAAGGCGGAAGCAGGAGTAGTCGTACGAAACGTTGTATTTCAAGCAAAAGTTTTCAAATAAAAACACGTCGTCGTCGGCATGCAACAGGTCGGCGTTGCCAAACAAGGGGTTTTTAACAACCGGCAACACGTATTCCAACTTGCCGTTGCCGTTGCAACAGGTCATGTAGTCGGCAACGAACCGCGCGTAAGGATGGTCGGCAAGGCAGTATCTTCTGTCGCAAAAGTAGTTGATGCCGAATTGCGGAAACACCGTCGCAATCAAATCGCAGTACTTTTGCACGTCGCTCGTCACCACGTAAACATCGCCAAAGCGCCCTCCATCTCTCACGTATCGTTCAATGCGGCAAGCAAGGGAGTACACCTCGTCGAAACGCGTGTCGTTTTCAACAATTTCCACAAAACCGCCGCTTTCCTTTGCGGGTCTGTCGCCGTAGCGGAAGAGGTACTTGCACAAATGCTCCGCAACGCTGTTTTCTTCGCCATATTCGTCGTTCGTCACTACGTTCACGGGCAGGTCGCGTTCTTTGCAAATTTTCATCACACCGGCAAAAATGTCGCCAAGGTACAAAAAGCGGTCGTCGGGCATGTCGGTAGCACAGCAAGCCACCGTCACTCCCTTCGAGCATGTCGCAAGCTGCTCCACAATGGCAAATTCCTGCGCCGATAGGTTGTCAAAGTCGTATAGGTAAAAGTATCCTTCGGTAACGATGGGGCTTTTGGCAAGATTCTGGCACAGTAAGTCCAGCTTGTCGGCAGAATCCACAAAGCGGTCTTTGGTAAAGTCAAGGTATTCTTTGTATAGTAAGGCCACGTCGTGCGTTTTGGATGACAGTCCTTTGGGCAACTGGGTCGAGGTCAACTTTTCGGGGGTAATTTTGCAATATTTCAGCGAGCAAATCACGTCGTACATGTCGGCAACAAATCCTGCCGAGTCCACCCCGTGCCTAAAGCAAGTAAGGCTGCCTTTTACTCTTTGAATTATCGTCGACAACGCCAATATACCCGATTGCTTGGATAGGTAATTGTATTTGGGCAACACGTCTTGCGCCAGCCTGCTAAAAGTTCTAACTTGAACGTTAAAACTTCCGCCAATAGTTTGCAAAATTTGTTTTTCCGCCTCAAGTGAAGCTCTGTCCGGCACGATAACGGTATGCATCACGTCAACGGCGTTTTTGTTAACGCGGCGTACCGCGTCGGCAACGTGCAAAGCCGCATCTTTTAGGGTAGTGGTTTTGTAAAGAGTAATCATGTTTTCCTCTGTCGCAGTGGAGCTCGGCGGTCTTGTCCGCAAAGCCAATTTTCCTAATTGTATCATTTTTGACGGCACAGCGCAACAGGCAAAAGGTTATTAAACAAAAAATAATGCCCAATCGGTATATTTTTATCGAAAAAATTCTCTGTTAGGGCGAATTACTTTTCAATAATTGTTGGCAAACGGCATTTAGTTGTGATATAATAGTAATCAAAGTATACCCTTTTGCTCGTAGGTGTTTTGGTTTTGTAGGGCAAAGCCTTCCATTGTGGCCCAAAGGCGTTCCTTTTCGAGGGGCAAAGCAAAGGGGATAGTAGTATGGAGTTTGTATGAAAAAGTATCTAGGTTTATTAGTTTTAGCAATTCTCGTGTGTTCCGTTGCATTGTCCGCTTGCGGCAACACGGCAACGGCAACCACGGCAAAAAACAGATGGGAGTCGGAAAAACTCACCTTCAAAATTTCCTTGGCAGATTTCGCTGCCGATCCCGAATCTTCGTCCGTTTTCCAATCCTACGTGTACAACGATGTAGAGTATTTCAAGGATAGAATGATGTCCGGCGAAACTGCTCCGTCGGCAAAGGACGAAATCATTCCGCAAAATCTCACTGGCAGTTTCGTTTGCGAAATCGTCGGCGGTGCCGATACGGCAACCTTCACAACCAAGCAAACCATTTTTGCTCGTTACAACCCTGCCGACTTCACTGCCGTTAGCGACATGAGCGCGGCACGCGCAACGGAAGAAGAGGAAAACGGCGCTTTCGGCAACGTATCCACAACGCTCGTCACTCTCAAGTCCGTCACGGAAACTTCCGTTAAGTTCATGGATACCGAAGCTACCAAAACGCAAAAGTCGCAACAGCCGCTGGAAAGTTCTACCACCGTCAACGGCTACTATATGGGCAAGCAGCATCAGGGCACCTCTTCTTATTCCGTATCCACCGTTTACGACATTGCCAATTCCAAGGCAACCGTTACGATTGACGGCAAAACGGAAGAGCGTGAGCTGGACGTAAAAAGCGGCGTCAACTTTATCGATGCCAACCAGCTGTGGCTGTACGTGCGCAGTTTAGAAAAGCACAAGGATAACTTTGCCGATTCTCCCACAACGGTAATTTACCAACCCTATTCGGCAACCACCTCCACGGCATCTTTCGGTTTCGCTTACGAAAGCCCCACCTATTTCACTCTGGAAACGGCAACCAATCAGCTCAAGTACCATGTCAAAACGTCCTCCGTGTCCGTCTATCTCAACGGAAACGCTTTCATGTTTACCGAAAGCCTGCCGGACAAGCTTGCTTCGGCGGATTTGGACTTCATGTTTGACGGTGCCGGCACCAAAACCAGCAAGTATTCCATCCTTTGCTTCCGCAGCGGCTTCACTTCTTACACTCTCACAAGCGCGCTTGTCGAAGGCGAAGAAACCTTCAATGCCCCCTTGCTCAGCACTCTCATGAGCTTGAGTCAGGAAGAAAAATAATAGCGAAAAGATAGGCAGTAACGAAAAGATAAGTGATGAAAGATAAGTAATCACTGAAAGATAAGTGGCAAAAGAATATTAGTAACAAGGCAATTTTAATCATTATCATCGGAGGATAGAAATGAAAGGAACAACCGCACCTTTTGACGGGACGAAAGAACAAGAATTACAACTCAGAGAAAAACTTCGCGAGTTAAAGCAAACGGAAGGAGCATTGATGCCCGCATTGCAGTATGCGCAATCAGTCTACGGCTACTTGCCTTACGAAGTACAAATGATCGTTGCCGAAGAATTAGGCGTTACGCTTTCCGAAGTATACGGTGTAGTAACGTTTTATTCTCAATTCACCCTGTTCCCCAAGGGAAAATATCGCATCGGTATTTGTTTGGGAACGGCATGCTACGTAAAGGGTAGCGGCGACATTTACGAAAAGCTCAAAACGGTTTTGAAGATCGAAAGCGGCCAATGCACGGACGATCGCAAATTCTCTTTGGACGCCACTCGTTGCGTAGGTTGCTGCGGACTTGCACCCGTTATGACCATTAACGACGACGTATACGGCAAAATCACTCCGGACGACGTAGAAGGCATTTTGGCAAAGTACAATTAACAAGGTCGTCCGTTGCAACTTTGCGTTGCGGCGGCACGTCATCATTCTCCTGCGGAGGCAGATATGACTATTAAACAAATTGCTCAAATACTGGATGCGGAGTTTCTCTGTTGCGAGGAGCTGGGCGACAAACAGGTTGCAACGGCTTGCGGATCGGATTTGATGAGTGACGTACTTGCTTATGTCAAGGATCAAGCCGTTTTGGTCACGGGCTTGTGCAATCCCCAAGTAGTGCGCACGGCGGAAATGATGGACATGGTGTGCATCGTATTCGTGCGTGGCAAGCACCCGTCGCAAGAGGCAATCGATCTTGCACAAAGTAAAGGCATCGTCATGATGACCACTCCCCACAGAATGTTTTCCGCATGCGGATTGTTGTATTCTGCAGGGTTAAAGTCCGGTAGCTAGCATGGATCGGCTGCATTTAGAGTACGACGTAGACGGCAACAACTTCGTTTCGGCAGGGCAAGCGACGGAAAAGGTCAAGTCTTGCCTCAAGAGCATGGGCATCAATTCCGGCGACGTTCGCAGGATAGCCATTGCCATGTACGAAGGGGAAATCAACATGGTCATTCACGCCAACGGCGGCAAGGCGTACGCGGATATTTTCGTGGACAAAATCGTTGTTCGGTTAGAGGATACCGGCAAGGGAATAGCCGACGTACAGCAGGCAATGCAACCGGGGTTTTCCACCGCGAGCGAATCTATCAGAGATTTAGGCTTTGGCGCAGGCATGGGTTTGCCCAACATGAAGAAGTATGCCGACGAATTTTACATCGACAGTCAAGTCGGCGTCGGAACCAAAATAACGTTGGTCGTTAATTTTAATTAAAGGAACAGGGCGGCATGGAAGAACTTAAACGGCTCCACACCGTAACGTTGGACCACAACAAATGCATCGGATGCTCCTCCTGCATCAAGAGGTGCCCCACCGAGGCAATAAGAGTGCGCGACGGCAAGGCAAGCGTCATTTACGAAAAGTGCATTGCTTGCGGAGAATGCGTACGCATATGTCCTTCGCACGCCAAAATTCCCAGTTACGACCATTTTGAAGTAATCAATGGCTACAAGTACAAGGTTGCACTCATTGCACCTTCGTTGTACGGGCAGTTCGACAATATCAAGGACGTCAACTACGTTTTGACTGCCTTCAAACAGATCGGGTTCGACTTTGTTTTCGAAGTAGGCGTCGGCGCGGAATTGATTTCCCAAGTCACGCAAAAGGCAATGCTTGCCGACACTCTCACAAAGCCCGTCATTTCCACGGCGTGCCCCGCCGTGCTGGAACTCATCAATCAGCGTTTTGCCAATCTCAAGGGCAATTTGTTGCCTCTTTTGCCCCCGGTCGACGTCGCCGCCAAGCTTGCACGCGAAAAGGTGGCAAAGCGTGGTGTCCCCGCGCAGGACGTAGGAGTATTTTTCATCTCCCCCTGCCCTGCCAAGGTGTTTGCTCTCAAGGCAGGCAAAACGGTCAATCACAACTACGTAGACGGCGTTTTGTCCGTTGCCGAAGTCTACATGAAGCTGGTTGCCGAAATGGATAGGTTAGATGACAGCAAAAACCTGTCCGAAATGGGCATTTTGGGCTTGCAATGGGCGTCCAGCGGTGGTGAAGCCGCAGGAGCCATGTGCGACAAGTATTTGGCAGCCGACGGCATCGAAAACGTCATCAACATATTAGAGGCGGTGGAAAACGGCAGTCTGAAGGACGTCGAATTCATCGAGCTCAACGCGTGCATTTCGGGGTGCGTAGGCGGCGTTCTCAACGTCGAAAACCCCTTCGTTGCCAAGGCAAGGCTAAGGCAACTTCGTAAAAAGTTTCCTCAAATCGGCGTCACTCTTGCCGAGCAGGGAAAACCGCTGTCCTATTATTACGTCGAGAAGCAAATCGAAGATGACAACCAAACCTACGGCAAGGATAGGGCAGAATCCTTTTCAAAGTTACTTAAAATTCAACAATTGTACAAGCAGCTCCCCCAAACGGATTGCGGCGTATGCGGCGCTCCGGGGTGCAAGGCTTTTTGTGAAGATATCGTGCTGGGCAGAATTCCCGCCGATTCCCTCTGCCCTGCAAAAAACGGAGGTAAAAAATGACCGTTTTGCAATTGCAACAGGCGCTCAACGCAACGGAGATCAACCTGCCCACTCCCAACAGGGAGGTTTGCGGCGGCTACGCAGGCGATTTGCTCAGTTTCGTAATGGGGCGTGCCAAGGAAAATTGCGCTTGGTTCACCATTATGACCAACGTCAACGTGTGCGCCGTAGCCACGCTAACGGACGTAGCGGTAGTGGTCATTTGCGAAGGTTGCCATGCGGACGAAGTTTTGGTTCAGCGCGCAAAGCAGCAGGACGTCAACGTAATTGCTACCGATTTGGACGTATTCCAAGCGATTTCAAGGGTGGCGCATGATTCTTCACTATGACTTTCACGTTCACGGCTGCTTGTCCCCCTGTGCCGACGACGACATGACGCCGGCAAACGTAGTGGGTTTTGCCAAGCTTATCGGGCTGGATGCAGTTGCCCTTGCCGACCACAACGCCATTGCCAACGTGCAGTGCGCAATGCAGGTGGGTGAGGCGTACGGCATCACTGTGGTTCCCGCAATGGAATTGCAAACTTGCGAGGATATTCACCTGCTGTGTTTGTTCCCTACTTTTCAAGATTTGCAGCAGTTTTACGACGAAATTGA
>CAYYTD010000012.1:0-16558 GCA_964474475.1 uncultured Oscillospiraceae bacterium
CAAATTACGATCACGCCGTGCGCATTCCCATGATTGCCGACACGCGTTCTCTCAATCTGTCCAATTCCGTGGCAATCGCCGTCTACGAGGCACTTCGCCAGCACGGTTTTGAGGGACTCAACTTCATCGGACATTTGCACGGCAACAAATAGTTGCACGGAGTAAACAGTTGCGCGGAAGTAAATGGTTGCACTGAACGAAACGGTTGTACGGAGTAAAATAGTTTTTCTTTGGCGGACGCATTTTTTTACCGTTGTGCGTCCGCAAAGTATTTTTTGCAAGTAATTAGCCCTTTAATGGCACAAAACCAAACAAGTCTGTTGCAAAATTCGCATTATTGTGCTAAAATGCTCTACACAAGCCGCACAAGGTCGTCAATTTGGCAAGGGAGGTAATTTAGATGTCCACAATCGAAAGTTTTCAAATAGAAATACCTCAGCTCAAACGCAATCGCATCGTGTGGGTGTACCTTCCAGACGGCTACGACCAAGGGGATGGCTTTCCCGTCATCTACATGCACGACGGGCAAAATTGCTTTTTCGACAGGCTTGCCACTTTTGGGCGTTCCTGGCGTGTTGGTGAAACCATGGACGACATTGCTTCCCGCTTTGGCTACAAGGCAATCGTGGTGGCAGTGGAAAACGACGATAGGTTCCGCCTTTCGGAGTACAGCCCGTGGAAAATCAACTTTTTCGCCTTCAAAGAAAAGCTCACCATTGCCAAGAGCCGTGCCAATCGCGGCGGCGAAGGGGAGGAGTATACGGAGTTTTTCGTCAAAACGCTCAAGAACGAAATAGATTCGCGTTACAAAACGGAGCGTATTCGTCAGGCAACGGCAATCGTCGGCAGCAGCATGGGCGGGCTTATCAGCTGTTATGCAGCGCTCAAGTACCCCAAGGTTTACAGCCACGCAGGGCTGTTTTCCACCTATACGCTGTTCAATCAGGCGGCGTTCGATTTCTTCATTCGTAGGTCGGCGCTTACCGAGCCGCTCAATGCTTTTATTTATTGTGGCGGCAACGAGGCGGACGATTTTGTCAGCAGCAAGCAAATGACGAATTCTTCCTCCAAGCTTTATAGGCAGCTTACTCGGCTGGGAGTCAATTGCCGTTTGGTTTTCGATTCCCCCCGTCCTCACAACGAAGAGTCCTGGAGCGTGCATTTTTACGATTTTGCTCTGGCATTTTTAAGGGATTATTACAGTCAGGAACAATGAAAAGGTTAGTTTTAGCAAGTTCCTCTCCCCGTCGCAAGCAACTGCTTGCCGAGTTGGGGTACGATTTTCAAATAATAGTGGCAAACGTCAACGAGAATAGCAACGCGGCAACTCCGCTGGGGGCTTGCGTAGAGCAGGCGTGCGACAAGGCACTTGCAGTGTTCAAGGGCAATCCCGATGCCGTCGTTATCGGGTGCGACACCGTCGTCGACGTAGATGGCAAGGTTTTCGGCAAGCCAAGTAGTACTTGCGAGGCAACGCAAATGCTCGCAACGCTTTCGGGCAGAACGCACCTTGTGCACAGTGGCGCGTGCGTAGTGTCCTCGTCGGCAATTTTCGTCTTTTCCGATACCACCCGCGTCACATTTAGGCAGCTTACTAGTGAGGAAATAGCTTCCTACGTGCAAAGCGGCTCTCCCATGGACAAGGCAGGCGCTTACGGCGCACAGGATAGCAACTTTGTCAGCACCGTCGTAGGCAGTTTCAACAACGTAGTGGGGCTACCTACGGAAAAACTCAATCAAATTCTACAAAAAATATACCGAGGTTAACAGACATGGCAAATTACGATTTAATTTTCGATTTAGGCGCGCAATACATTTCGGCTGCCCTTCGCAAGGACGGTTTTGTGGACAAAATTCCTTCCGTAGTTGCTTACGGAGGACAGGACTCCAAGGAGATTCTTGCCGTCGGGCTGGATGCCTATCAAGAGTACGCTCGTCAACGCGGCGCCATCAAGCTCACCCGTCCCATTTTGGAGGGTGCCGTCATCGACGTCGACGGCGCAACCGCCCTCATTTCCGAATTGCTCAGTCACCTCATCGGCGGCAGACTCACGGCGTTCAACAGGTACAACGTGTATTGCGTTTCCCCCTGCGGCATGATTTCCGCCGACAAAAAGACTGTCGAAAGCATCTTTTTGGGCTTGGGTGCAAGGCAAGTATTTTTCATCGAAACTCCCATTGCCACAAGTTATCAGCTCTTTGGCGAATTCCGCACCAGGCAGGGTATCGTTGCCGATTTAGGCAGCGACTGTGCCGACTTGGCAATAGTGTATTCCAATAGCATCGTGTCCGGCTGCACGCTGTACTACGCAGGCAAGCAGCTTACCGAAGCCATTACCGAGCGCATCGCGGCAAAGTATATGGTGCATTTGCCATTTGAGCAGGCAGAGTATCTCAAAATTAACTGTGCAAGCCTGTACCCCAACGACGCCACTTCCGTCGTCGTATCTGGGCAAAACGTTCAGCACGGCGGCACGGAAAATATTTCCGTCTCCTCCAAAGAGCTGTACGACACCGTCGTCGAGTTTGCCAAAAAGTACGTCACCGTCATTCAGGGCTTGGTTGCAGGCGTGCCGGAAGAGCTTGCTTCTTTGGTCAAGCGCACGGGCGTAATGCTGTGCGGCGGCACTGCCAAGCTTGCCGGGCTGGATGCCTTCTTGCAAGATGAGCTCGGCTTCCCCGTCAAGATTTCCTCCCGTTGCGAAGACGCCTCCGTTATGGGTATGCTTTCCATGCAGCCCTAACGGCACGCAAATAGGTTTGGTTTGACCAAAGTTTTGCGGCAAATTTACCGCCAATTTAGGCGTAATTTTGCGGAGTAAAGTTTTGCAAAGTTGGAGTTTGGTGCAGATTCGCCTTGCCAAGGAGCGGTGTAACGGTACGCAAGTCAAGGCGGTGCAAGGCTATTTTTGGTAAAAGGTAAATGGCAAGTTTTGCGGCAAATAGAGTTTGATTTAGCAAAGGCAATTATTCGGGCAATCCGTTTTTTACGGGTTGCCCTTTTTCGTCAATATTTTTCAGGCAAATTTTCCTACCGTATAGACATAGCCGACAATATTTGATATAATAAAATATAAATTGCTTACAAGTGGGTTCAAATGCGGCGCAATTCGGCTTTTGGTTGGATTATTGCCAAAGCGAATTTTTGCGGCGAAAGCGTTTCTTTGCGGAGGAGTCGACATGGCAAAAAAGGGCAGCGATATACTTCGTTTCAACACTCCTGCAGGCTGGTGGGGCGAAAACTGGCGTGAGGGGTTGTACTTAGGCAACGGCAAAACTGCGGCAAACGTATACGGCGGTGCCAACGAAGAGAAAATACTCATCAACGATGCATCCCTCTATTGGATGGGGCGTACCACCGTCTTGCCGGACGTTTCGGTAAGCGTGCAGGAAACGCAATCTCTCATCGAGGAAGGGGAGTTTTTCCGCGCGCAAAAGGTACTCACGGATGCCTTGGAGCAGAAGAATTTCCGTCCGCAGGCGGAGTTCCCTTTGCCGCTGTGCCAAATCAACGCCAAGTTCGGCCAAAGCGGCGAAACTACCGATTTTAGCCGCAGTTTAGATATGGCAATGGGGCAGGTCTCCGTCAGTTACACGGTAGACGGCACCCGCTACAAAAGGGATACTTTCGTCTCCCGTGCCGATGATGTCGTGGTGTGGCGCATTTCCAAGCAGGGCAACGGAGTTATTGCCATGGATTTGTCCGCCTCCCTCGTGCACAGGGTAAACGCCCGCACTTACGAAGGCATTTGTCCCATGCCGCAAAACGTCACTACGGAAAGTGACCGACAGTTTTTTACTTTTGCGGCACGCAACGACGACGACTGTTCCGACTACGGCATTGTGGGCAGGGTTTCGGCACTGGGCGGCAGCATTCGTGCGGAAAACGGCCACGTAACGATTTCTCGCGCGCAGTCTGTGCTCATTCTCATCAAAACTTTCACAGGCTCGTCAAGGCAAAAGGCGTTTGCTGAGCTCAAATTGCAGCTTGCCTCCATCAAAGATGGGTACGAAAAGCTGCTCAAAGCGCATCAAGTACTGCATTCCAAGCTGTATCTCGGTGCCGATTTGTCCCTTTCCACCGAGCACGACTTGCCGGTAGAGGGCTTGTTGCAGGCGGCACAGACGGATTACACGCCTCCGCTGCTCATCGAAAAGGCTTACAAGTTTGCCAGGTACCTTACCGTAGCCTCGTCGGATTGTTACAAAACGCTTTCTTCCCCTTGCGGATTGTGGAATGGCTGTTACAAGCCCTATCGTGCTTTTCGGTGTAACAACGGAGAGTTGCAAATGAGCTACATGCACGTTTTGCAGGGCAACATGAGCCAAAATTTAGAAAATTCTTTCAGGTATTACGTAGATAATATGGAAGATTTTCGCAACAACGCGCAAAGGCTGTTCGGTTGTCGCGGTATCGTCGTTCCTGTCGTTGCCGCACCAAATACGGGCAGATTAGGCACCACGGACGTTTACGCCGTCCATTTTACCGGTTGCGCGGCGTTCGTTGCCAATTTCTATTTCAAATACGTCAAAATGACGCAAAATTTCAAGTTTTTGCGGCAAAAGTTGCTGCCTTTCATGAAGGAAGCGGCAATGTTTTACGAAGATTTCATTCGCATTACGCCGTCGGGCGTGGTGCTTTCTCCGTCGGCGCTCCCCATGAGGGTTGCCGATAGCTACAAAATGACGGAGCGCCCTGTCGTTGCACAAAATAGTGCGCTGGATTTGGCTTTGGCAAAAAATTTGCTCAACAACTTGTGCGAGGCGTGCCGCATTCTCGGTGTCAAGGAGAAAAAGAGCTGGAAGGCACTTGCGGCAAAAATTCCCGATAAACAAGTGGGCGGCGACGGTGCCTTTAGGGAGTTCGTCGGCTCCGTCGTTTCGGCAGATTACACCAATATTTCCAACGGTACTTTGTACGACGCCTACTTTGGTGATGCCGTCAGTTTTTTGTCGGACGAAGCCACCGTCGAGGCGTACCTTGCCACGGCGGACAAAAAGCGCTCCTTCCCCGCTCGGCAAAATAGTTACAACACTTTGGTGCTGGCGGCGGTGTACGCTCGGCTGGGCGAGGGCGAAAGGGCGGCAAAGTGCATTAGCAACGCCATCAAGGGCTGCATGATGAACAACCTTGCCTTTGTCGACAAAGACTGGCGCGGCATGGGCATTTGCGGTAGCGGCGTGTGGACGCCCGTCCAACTCAATGTCAACGCAGTGTTGGCGCATGTAGTTCAGCAAACTTTGCTGTATTCTTGCGGAGATATCATCAAGGTGTTCCCCGCACTGCCTTCGGCGTGGAAGACGGTGTCTTTCAGCGGTCAGCTTACGGAAAGCGGTGTCACTGTTTCGGCAGCGTACAATGCCGACAAGGCAACCATGACGGTGTCGCTGTTCAGCAAAAAAACCACTTCCGTCATGTTGCTGCTGCCAAGCTTTGCCAAGAGGGTAACCAAGCACAACCTTGCAGGCAAAGTGGACGGCAGAGAATTGCAACTCACCGTCGAGGGAGGCAAGGAAGTAAAATTGCAAATAAAGTGTATTTCGAGGTGACGTTATGATTACTAAAAAGCAATTACTGTCCATGGGCAAAACCAAGCGCCTGTGGTCCACCGACGTAGAAGGGCAAGCCATTGCGGAGTTTGTGGACGATGCCGTCATGTATCACGGCAAGCACAAGTTGTATTTCGACGGCAAAGGCAAGCTTTGCAACGCCATCAACGCAATATTGATGACGGAACTGGCGCAAAACAACGTTCCCACGCACTTCGTGTCCCTTTACGACGAAGTGTCCTCCGTCGTTTACAAGGCAGAAATGATTCCCATCGAAGTCGTCGTTTACAACTACACGTCGCAAAGCATGGCAAAGCGGCTGGGGCTGGTCAAGGGGCAAAAGCTCAAGTTCCCCGTTTTGGAGTTTTGCTACAAAAACGACGAGCTGGACGATCCCGTCATCAACGAGTATCACGCCCTTGCAATGGGGCTGTGCACGCAAGAGGAAATGGCGGCAATGTGCTATCAGGCAACGCGCATCAACAAGGTGCTGGGCGATTTGCTTGCCAAGGCGGACATGACTCTTGCAGATTTCAAGGTGGAGTTTGGCCGCGTAAACGGTCGTTTGCTTGTCGCCGACGAAATCACACCAAATACGGCACGGCTGTGGGATAGGCAAACGCTCGGTCACATTTGCAATTGCGGCGAGCGCGATGCCAAGCACGAGTACGAACAAATTTTATCAATATTGCAGGCGGTTATCAAATTAGATGTATGTATTGTGGCTGTGAAGACAGCAAGGTTATCGATTCACGCAGCACGGACGACGGCAAAAGCATTCGTCGCCGTCGCGAATGTATCAGTTGCGGCAAAAGGTTTACCACCTTCGAAACTATCGAAGTTGAGCCCTTTTTAATAGTCAAGCGAGACGGCACCCGTCAAATTTACGACAGAACCAAGCTCAAAAACGGCATTTTGCGCTCTTGCGAAAAGCGCCCCATCTCCATGGCGCAAATCGACAAAGTCGTCAATAATATCGAAAAGGAGCTTTTCAACAGTTTAGATCAAGAAATTTCTTCCCAAAAGATAGGCGATTTGGTCATGAAACAGCTCAAAGAGTTGGACGAGGTTGCTTACATTCGTTTTGCCGCCGTGTACCGCCAGTTCAAGGATAGCGCAACGTTTTTTGAAGAAATGAACAAAATTTTTGCCGTCAACGACAAAAAAGGAAAAAAATGAACCACCTAACTTTGCAATATCGCAAGTATCCCATATGTAAAGTTACCGACCTCATCAAGCAGGCCTATCAGGCGGAGTTCGGTGACGACGTTGCGGACGAAGAGGCACTTTCAGCACTTTTTCCAACGTCGTCAGGCGTTCGCAAGGGAGATTTGCCGCAGGGCAACTTGTACGACGTAATTAGCGACAGGTTCAGCCGCGTTCATTTGGACGAGTATTATAGGCGCGGTTACTCGGCAGATTTGCTTTTCAAGCTGGTTGGGCTCACCAAGGGGCAGGGCAGCAAGGAAGGACTTGCCGAACGACTGCAAGAGGTGGTTCGGCTTACCGAAAGCCACGAGCTGGATTTCCCCGTCATTTCTTGCCAAAGGGAAATCAACAAGTACGTCAAGAGCGGTTGCCCCGTGCCCAAGCATTCCTTCGGCTATCAAATCAACTACCGCCCCCATTACAGGGTCGTGCTCACACCCCACGCACAGTATTTGCCCCTCATTGCATGCATATATAATTTGCTAGAAAAGCAAAACGTGCTTTTCGTGGGCATCGACGGTTTTTGCGGCGCAGGCAAGTCGCACCTTGCCTCTCTGCTTTGCGAGTTTTTCAACGCCCAAGTCATTCACACCGACGATTTCTACCTGCCGCAAGAGCTTCGGCCAAGCAACTGGCAACAAGAGGTGGCAGGCAATGTCGACTTGCAGCGGCTGGGCAGCACTATTCAACAAGCCACACTCCACAAACAGTTCGATTACCGCAAGTTCCATTGCAAATCGCAAAGTTATTCTGCCATCACCTTCAAGCCTTCACGCGTGGTGGTTGTCGAGGGTACTTACGCACTGCACCCGTCACTGCAAAAGTATTACGACGTCCAAGTCATGCTCACCGTCAGCCGTCTGGTGCAAACGAGTAGACTCGTTGCAAGGGACAAATCGGCATTTCCCGCCTTCCAAGAGGTGTGGATTCCCGCCGAAAAGCGGTATTTCGATAGTTTCACCGCAAGCGAAGACCTTTTGTCTTTCGATACCACCGATTTCTGCCTGTAAGTAGTCGCAAGGTTTTCACGGAGCAAACGTCGGTTTTTAGTCAATAAATAGGTATGGTCGGCATAAAAGGCAATACAGCCACCGCAAAACCGCACGTTTATTATTAAAAGTGGCACGGTAAATTCAATAAGCCGCACGGTAGCCCTTCAAGGGTTATAATTGCCGTTCAAACGCCGCAACCACTGCCAATAATTCGGCACGGTCACCGTCAAAAGCGGAATTCATTGCTAAAATGCGGCACGCTCACAGTTAAACAAGTAAAAATTACAATCAAGTTATTATGAATATCGAGCAAGAACTCAAACTGCAACTAAACGAATATCAATATCGCAAATTGACCGAATCTTGCGGCGTCACTGCCGTCAAACAGGTCAATTATTATTTCACGGCGGATGGACTTTCGCAGGACGTAATGGTGCGTGTTCGGCACAAGGCGGATAGTTTCGTGCTGGGCTACAAGCGGCGCATAGGCACTGCCGACGGCGTTTATACCAGCGACGAGCGCGAATCTACCATTCCTGCGGACGTTGCCGAGCAAATTATTACCAAAGGGCTTTCCCTGCCTGTGGCAGAACACCTTTTGGGCGTCACTCTCTCCTGCCCTGTTTTTTGCGTAGGGCAGCTTACCACATGGCGAAGCAAGTATCTCCTCGGCGGCATGATGGTGGAAGTGGACAAAAACGAGTACCTGGGCATAACCGATTACGAACTGGAATGCGAAAGTAACGACGTAGCCAAGCTCAACCGCCTCAAGAGTTACCTTTTGGCTCATTACGGTGTCAAGTGTACGCCCTCTTTGCCCAAAAGTTACCGTTTTGCGCAGCGCGCAGGGCAACAAAAGGAGAATGATTAGCCGCCTTTCCGCTTGCAATGCAAGGTCGCACGCCACTTGACTTTCGTCACGGCCGTCAAATGAAGTCTGCTCACGCATTCGGCACTCACGGCACAACACGCCGCAGGTCGCTCGTTGCCTACCGAACGGTTAACAAGGCTTGTAACTTCCCTTCAACGGCAAAATGGCTACCGCAAGGCACTTGCAATTTGATGCCTGCGGTCAAGCGTTTGCACTTACCAACTTTGGCAAAGTGTTGCCGCCTTGCAAGCTTTGGCAGGATAGTCACACAAGTAGCAAATGCGGCTTTTTAGCCAACAGAGCCACAAATAATACAAAACGCAACGTTTTTCGACTTTTCGCAAGTCGTACAATGTTTAGGCACAAGGAAGAATATGGAAAACAAAAAAATAGCTATCATCGGCGGTGGCGTAGCAGGGCTTTCCGCCGCCATTTATGCACTAAGGGCTAATGCCGACGTCACTCTTTTCGAGCAATACGGGCTGGGCGGCTTGGTTGCCACAATCGACAAGGTCAACAATTACCCCGGCTACCCTTCCGTTAGTGGGTTCGATTTAGCTCAAGATGTCATTTCGCAGGCAAAATCTCTCGGCCTCAAGCCTGTCAGGCAAAAGGTGGTGTCCGTTACTAAGCAAAACGGACTTTTTCTCGTCGAAACCACGTCGCAAAAACAGTATTTTTCGGCAGTCATCGTTGCCACGGGCACCCGTCACAACAAGTTGGGTGTCGAGGGTGATTACGTCGGCAAGGGTGTCAGTTATTGCGCCACTTGCGACGGCAACTTTTATCGCGGCAAAACTGTTGCGGTAGTGGGCAACAAGAGCCGCGCCGCCAAGGAAGCATTGTACCTTGCCGATATTGCCTCCACCGTCTATCTCATTTGTAGCGGCAACGAGGTGGAGTGCGAGCAAATCGTCCTTTCCGCCCTCCAAGGCAAACCATCTGTCAAAATAATCACTCAAAGCACCGTCACGGCAATTCACGGCGACGGTTGCGTTCAGTCAATCGAGTTGTTCAACGGCTCAGGCGTTAGTAATATTAATGTCGACGGCGTTTTCGTTGCCGTTGGAGCCACTGCGGACGTAGACTTTCTCCACGTCGACGGTTTGCAACGCACCGATAACGGCTATCTCGTCACCGACGATGCTTGTCGCACCTCCGTTAACGGTCTGTTTGCCGCAGGGGACGTGCGTAACGGCAGGCTCAAGCAAATAGTCACCGCCTGTGCGGACGGCGCAACTGCAGCAACCTTTGCCGTAGCCTACACCGCCCTTGCCAAGTAATTGTGCCGTAGTCCAAGTGGCTCTTGCCAAGTAATTAGGCAACTGGCAGTTGTTCGGTTTTATAGTTTAGATTTTTTCCCTTCACGTCATCTGTCGAAAGTGGCTTTGGATAGCCACGGCAAAGCAAGCGTGACCACGATTGAACTGCTTGCAAATCTGCCGTTCGTTGCCATTTGAACTGTTTGCAAACCGGCGTTTGCGCACTTGAACCGCTTGCAGTTCGCGCCCTTTTCACCTCAAACTGCTTGTAAGTCGGTCAATAACAAATCAGCGTTTGTTGTTTTTGAGCGGTTTGCACATTAGCCACTTGTTGCCATTTGAACTGCTTGCAAAATCACGTTTTTCACCCATATTTGCCTTTCAAAGGTGCAAATGGGGCAAAATACCACCGAAACACTTCATCCACTCCCGAAACACCTATTCCCTCATGCATTTAGCAAAGCAATATTCGGCGCAAGGAGAAGTATATGAATTTTTTCGGCACTGACGGCATTCGCGGCAAGTACGGCGAAGATTTAACCGTCGATTCGGCATTTTTGTTAGGCAAAAGTTTGGCTTTGTACGGCGGCGACTGTCCCATCGTCGTCATCGGCAAGGATACTCGCACGTCGGGCGATGCGCTTTTTTCGGCACTTGCCGAGGGCGTTTACGACGGCGGCGGCAACGTCATCAATTTGGGAATTTTGCCCACCAACGCGGTGGCGCATTTCACACGCAAGTTCGGCGGCGATTTCGGTGTCATGATCACCGCAAGCCACAATCCCCCTTGCGACAACGGGCTCAAGGTTTTCGATACCTACGGTGTCAAGCTGTGCTTGTCCAAGCAAAAGGCAATTTCCTCCCTTATGGATGCGCAAAGCAACGTCAAGTGCTCACGCCATCGGCTTTACGAGCCAATTTTTTACGATATCGACAACATTTACGTTTCGGATGTGCTTTCGGCAGTCAAACCCGATTGTTCCAAGCTCAGCATCGCACTGGACCTTTGCCACGGTGCCGCTTGCAAGGTGGCTCCTGCCGCCTTCGAAAGGGCCGGTGCAAGCGTTTCGGCAATCAATTGCACGCCCAACGGCAAGCTAATCAACGTCAATTGCGGCGCCACCTGTCCGCAAACTTTGGCACAGTTCATGCAGGGCAAGGGTTTTCATCTCGGTTTTGCCTTCGACGGCGATGCCGACAGGCTTTCCGTCGTCGAGGATGGCAACGTTTTGTCGGGTGGCAGAGTGTTTTACGCCATTGCCAAGTATTTGAAGCACAAGGGCAAGCTGCCTTCGGGCAAGGTGTGCGGCACAACCCTCACCAACGAGGGGGTTAGTCAGGCGCTCAGCAATCTGGGCATCACGTTGTTGCGCGCGGATGTGGGCGATGCCAACGTGTTCAACACCATGGCAATGCACAAGCTCAATTTCGGCGGTGAAGACAGCGGTCATTACCTGCTCACCAAGCTTGCCACCGGTTCGGATGCCATCGTCAACGCCCTTCTCGTCACGCAAATTTACGCCGAGTGCGGCAGCTTGACGGCGTACACGCAGGAGTGTATCGAAAGGCAAAGTTTAAGCCAAAACATCAACGTAACCGATGCCAACCGCAACTTGACAGAGGATGCAAAGCTTGCCGCAACCACGGCAAGAGTCACCGCCCTTTATCCGGGGTGCAAAGTGGTGCTTCGCAAGAGCGGCACGGAAAGCAAACTTCGTGTCTATCTCGAAGGCGACTCCCTCACCGAAGCTATGGATTGCATCACGGCAACCTTTGCCAAGTAGTTAGTTCACACCCAATAGCAAAGTGAATTTCTCACGGCAGTTTGTAGCCAAGCAGTTTGTACAATGGCTGCCAAAATCGACCAACGATAGTCAAAAAATCTTACCAAAATCAACTTGCGGTTGTCGAATAATTACATCAAAATCAACTTGCGGTTGTCGAATAATCTTACCAAAATCAACTTGCGGTTGTCGAATAATTACATCAAAATCAACTTGCGGTTGTCGAATAATCTTACCAAAATCAATTTGCAATAGCCAAAAACATATCAAATTAATGATAACCAAAAATCACATCCAAATCAATTAACGATAACAAAGAAACATATCAAACCTAATTAATGAGAGTAAAAAAATCTTACAAAAATCAATTTACTGTAGTCAAAAATTTCATCAAAACCAAGGACGAAGAAAATCATGACCAATCTAATATTATCTTTGTTTGTCACAAATCACACCGACGTCACCTCCCCTGCCGTTAGAGACAAGGTTGGCAAAACGGCAAGCGTGGTTGGCATTTTGCTCAACCTTTTGCTTGCCGCCTTCAAGGTTACGGTGGGCGCATTGTTCGGTGCCATTTCCGTCTTGGCGGACGGGCTCAACAACCTTACCGATTGCGGCAGTAACGTGGTGTCCTTCATCAGTTTCAAGCTTTCGGGCAAGCCTGCCGATAGCGACCATCCTTACGGCCACCGCCGTGCAGAGTACGTTGCGGGGCTCGTCGTCGGCTTTCTCATTCTCACCGTCGCAGTCGAGCTGGTCATCGAAAGCGTCGGCAAAATTCTCCAACCGCAAAGCACCCTTTTCAGTTGGGTTACCGTCATTGCCCTGTCCGTGTCGGTGTTGGTCAAGTTGTGGATGTTTGTTTTCAACCGCAAGTTGGGCACAAGGTACAATTCGGAGCTGCTCACCGCCAACGCAACGGACAGCATTTCCGATGCCTGCGCCACCTTCGTCGTTTTACTGTCCGTTTTGGTGGCAAAGTGGACGGGGTTCGACCGTATCGACGGCATCATGGGCGTTGCCGTTGCGGCGGTAATAGCCTTTGCCGGCATCAAAATAGTCAAGGATACCGCCAGTCGCCTGCTTGGCGAAGCCCCTTCGGCACAGACCGTTACGGACATCGTCGAGCGTATCAAGGGGTTCGACGGCGTTCTCGGCATTCACGACCTCAACGTGCACAGTTACGGTGCGGATAGCTATTACGCCAGTGTCCACGTGGAAGTAGATTCCGCTGCCGACGTAATGGAAAGTCACGACATGATCGACCGCATCGAGAGAGATTTCGAGCTCAACACCAACGTTCACCTCGTCATTCACATGGATCCCGTCGTCGTCGGCGATCCCGAGCTGGATTGCTTCCGTGCCGAAGTGGAACAAATCGTCCGCTCCTTGGACGAAAGCTTTTCCGTGCACGATTTCCGCATGGTGCGCGGCTCCACGCACATCAATTTAATTTTCGACGTAGCCACAAGCTTCAACACCAAGCTTACCGCCACGCAAGTCACCGAGTACATTCGCACCGAAGTCAACAAACTCCACACGGACGTTTTCGTCGTCCCCACGGTGGAAAGGCAACTTTCTCCCAAAAGTCACGATTAGCCTTGCTTTGTATTTGGCAAGTTTACGCAACTTGTCACAAAGCCGCCCTACCTTGCGCTTGGCGACAGTCGGCGGTGTATTCGTTCGGCAAACCCAATTCGTTGCTTAACTCTCGGCGGCTTTATGTCAATTTGCTACAAAGTGTAACGGGTGGTTAAAGAGTGTTTTTACGCTCCGTTGTTTCAATTCGTTTGGCAATCAAAGTAAGTTTGCCTTGCGTGCGTAATATTCTTGACAAAATACTTCAATAGTAGTAATATACGGATATAACCTATCGAGAGTGACGGAGAGACGGACTCTGTGAAGTCACAGCAACCTGAAATAGCGTCAGGTGCTAAATTCCGCGAGGTGCAACCTCGAAAGATGGGACGGCGAAGGGGAAAGTTGCGCAGTCTTGTCTTGTATGGCAAGACTTTTTTAATTTTCACCCAAAAACGCCTTCGATGGTTTACAAGGAGATAATATGAAAACCAACAAGCACAGATTTTTCACTTCCGAAAGCGTCACCGAAGGGCATCCGGACAAGATGTGTGACCAAATTTCCGATGCGATTTTGGACGCCATTTTGGCAAAAGATCCCAACGCGCGTGTCGCTTGTGAAACGGTCGTATGCACCGGCACGGTGTTCGTCATGGGGCAAATAACCACCACGGCAGTGGTCGATTACGCCACCATAGTGCGCAACACTGTTCGCAACATAGGCTACACACGCGCCAAGTACGGCTTCGATGCGGACAGTTGCGGCGTCATCATTTCGCTGGATAAGCAATCGCCGGATATCGCTCTCGGTGTCGACAAGTCGGGCGAGTATCGTGATCGCGGCGAAGTTTTAGATATGTACGGCGCAGGCGATCAGGGCATGATGTTCGGCTATGCCTGCAACGAAACTCCCGAGTATATGCCCATGGCAATCACCCTTGCACAACGCATCAGTAGTCGTTTGGCACAGGTTCGCAAGCAGGGCATTCTCAATTACCTTCGTCCGGACGGCAAATGCCAAGTCACGGTGGAGTACGACGAAAACGACAAGCCTTGCCGCGTGGATACCATCGTTTTGTCCACACAGCACTCTCCGGAAGTCACTTCTGCACAAATCGCGCAGGACATGATCGAGCACGTCATTCGTCAAGTCGTTCCGCTTGAACTGTTGGACGAAGAAACAAAGTACTACGTCAATCCCACCGGGCGCTTCGAAATCGGCGGCCCCGCTGCGGATAGCGGACTTACCGGCCGAAAGATCATTGTCGATACCTACGGCGGCTATTGCGCTCACGGCGGCGGAGCCTTTTCCGGCAAGGATCCCACCAAGGTAGACCGTTCCGCTGCTTACATGGCACGTTACATTTGCAAAAACGTCGTTGCCGCAGGCCTTGCGGACAGAATTCAACTGCAAGTGTCTTACGCAATAGGGCGCAGCAAGCCCGTGTCCATCGACGTAAACACTTACGGCACGGGAAAGGTGTCCGACGTGGCTCTGTCGGAAATCATCGCCGAAGAATTCGACCTTCGCCCCCGCGCCATCATCGATTTGTTCCGTCTGCAACGCCCAATCTACCTTGCCACCGCAAGTTACGGGCACTTTGGCAGGGATGAATTTGAGTGGGAACGCTTGAACAAAGTGGACGATCTCAAAAAGTACGTTCAAATAGATTAACTTCAAGGCTAATTATCTGCTAATTGCAGGGCTGTTTGGATACGAAAAAGTCAAGGTTTGTTTTGGCAATGGCAAGGTTTGCCTGCCGAAAGGGACAGCTTTGGACTGATTGTTTCGCTTGGTTGGCTGTTGCAAGCGCACAAGCAATCGGGTGGAGCGGCAAGCACAAAGGCAAGTTGGCACCGCAAGATGCTTTGTGGTGGCAAAAACGAGGAATTACTGCTGTGGAAATTACGTTAAAGGGCACCGTTGAGGACATCATTTTCCGCAACGAAGAAAACGGCTATACGGTTTTGGCATTAAAGTCCACCGACGGAGGCGACATCACCTGCGTCGGCAATTTTGCCGCCATTTCGCCGGGAGCAGTGCTGCAAGTTACGGGCAACGTGTCCGTCCACAATCGCTACGGCGAGCAGGTTGCTGTCCAAAGTTACACCGTTTGCGATCCTACAAATAAGGAGGGTATCATCAAGTACCTTTCCAGCGGGCTCATCAAGGGCGTTGGCGAAGTCACGGCAAAAAAGATTTACGACCGTTTTGGCGACGACACCTTTGGCATCATCGAGCAAAACCCCGCCAAACTTGCCGAAATTCGCGGTATATCCCACTCCAAGGCAATGGAAATAGCCAATTAGGTGTCCGCACTCAAGGTAATGCAAGAGCAGATTATGTTCTTGCAAAGCTACGGCATCACCGTCAACCTTGCCGTCAAAATTTACAATTTGTACAAGGTCAAAACTAAAGATTTGGTCTTGGCTAATCCTTACAGACTCATCGACGACGTCGACGGAGTCGGTTTTATCACGGCGGACAAAATTGCCCAAAGCATGGGCATCGAGCCGATAAGCGAATTCCGCATTCGCGCTGCAATAGTGTATTCACTCAAAGAAACGGCGGAAAAACAAGGCAACACCTATTTGGTGTTCAATTCGCTCATGGAAGATTGCAGCAAATTGCTGGGTGTCGATCTTGCTTCACACGGTCAACTGGTCGAAGACACCGTCACCAAACTGGTTTTGGAGCCCACCGTCAGCCTGTTCGACGTGGACGGAGAACGTTGCATTTCTCTCACCAAGTACGTCAAGTTAGAAAAAGGCATTGCGGCGCAGCTGGTTGCACTTAACCATCACGCCAAGCGAATCGCCATCGATGCCGACGCATCCATTGCCGATTTCGAAGTCCGCCACAAAATTCAATTTCACAAAAGTCAGGCAGGCGCCGTTCGTTCGGCACTCGTCAACGGTGTCACCGTCATCACTGGCGGCCCCGGCACGGGCAAAACAACCATCATCAAGTGCATTGCCGAGGTTTTGTCTTCACGCGGCATGCGCCTTGCCTTTTGTGCTCCCACTGGTAGGGCGGCAAAAAGACTTGCCCAGTCCACCGGGTACGATGCGCAAACCATTCACCGCATGCTCGGTTACGAGTCGCAGGGGGACAAGATGGCGTTCAAGTACAACCGCAGCAACACCCTGCCTTGCGACGTAGTCGTCGTGGACGAAATGTCCATGGTGGACGTAAGCGTCATGTACAATTTGCTTGCCGCTCTCGAGCGTGGCACTCGGCTCGTGATGGTAGGCGACAAAGATCAGCTTCCCAGCGTAGGCGCAGGCAATGTGCTTGCCGACGTCATCGCA
>CAYYTD010000013.1:0-2677 GCA_964474475.1 uncultured Oscillospiraceae bacterium
CGTACCAACGAGGTAGGTGCCGAGCGCGTAATGGACAGCAACGACATTGAACGGGAACGTGGAATTACCATTCTTGCAAAAAACACCGCAGTGCACTACAACGGAGTGAAAATAAACATTATCGACACCCCCGGCCACGCCGACTTTGGCGGAGAAGTGGAGCGCATTTTGTCCATGGTGGACGGTGTGCTGTTGCTTGTTGACGCCATTGAAGGTTGCATGCCTCAAACCAGATACGTACTGAAAAAAGCCCTTGGGCTTGGCAAAAAGGCTTTGGTTGTGGTAAACAAGGTGGACAAAGGCGAATTTGACGAGCACAGTTTGCGCGAACAAATAATGGAACTCTTTTTGGAGCTTGGCGCAAACGACGATCAATTTGACTTTAAAGTTTTGTTTGCATCGGCAAAGCAGGGTTGGGCAAGCGAAAGCCTGTCGGTAAAATCGGAAAACATGGCGCCCTTGCTTGACGCCATCCTTACGGAAATACCTTCGCCCGAAGGGGAAGTGGATGCAGGACTTCAACTGCTGCTGTGCAACATTGACTACGACGAATACATTGGCCGCATTGGCATTGGCAAGGTTAACCGCGGCGTGATTAAAAGCGGGCAACAGGTGGTTATTTGCCACAGGGACGGCACCAGCCACACGGCAAAGGTATCGAGGTTGTTTCAATTTGAAGGGCTTAAACGCGTGGAGTGCGAAAGCGGCGCGATGGGGGACATTGTTGCCATTAACGGAATTGGCGAAATGAACATTGGCGAAACCATTTGCGCTGCCGACAACGTGGAACCGTTGCCCTTTGTGCATATTGACGAACCTACACTGTCCATGCTGTTCATGGTGAACAACAGCCCGTTTGCCGGCAAAGAGGGCAAATACGTAACCAGCAGGCACATTAGGGCGCGCCTATTCAAGGAAGTGGAAACAAACGTTTCCATGCGTGTGGAAGAGACGGACAGTGCAGATTGCTTTAAGGTATACGGCAGAGGGGAATTGCACCTTTCCATCCTTATTGAAAACATGCGCCGTGAGGGATTTGAATTTCAAGTTTCTCGCCCGAAGGTTATCTTTAAGGAAATTGACGGCGTAAAATGCGAACCCATTGAGTACCTCGTTGTGGAAGTTCCCGACGACTACGTTGGTGCGGTGATGAACAAGCTGGGTATGCGCAAGGCGGAACTGCTGAACATGGCTCCCGATGCGCAGGGCGGCACGAAATTGGAATTCAAGATTCCATCCCGCTGCTTGATTGGTTACCGCAGCGAACTACTGACGGACACCAAAGGCTTTGGCGTGATGAGCAGCGTATTTGACGGATACGAACCCTACAAAGGGGACGTGCAAGAACGTGCAAGAGGCAGCTTGGTGTGCTTTGAAGACGGCGTGACTACCGCTTACGGCCTGTTTAACGCGCAAGAACGTTGCAGACTTTTTGTCGGCACCGGCTTGCCCGTGTACGCAGGAATGATAGTTGGCGAAAACAGCCGTGAAGACGATATATCCGTGAACGTGTGCAAAACCAAACACCTGACCAACAACCGTGCAAGCGGATCGGACGAGGCGTTGAAGTTGACTCCGCCCACCGTGTTGAGCCTTGAACAGTGCTTGGAATTTATTGGCGACGACGAATACGTGGAAGTGACACCCACCTCCTTTAGATTGCGCAAAGCCATTTTGGACCACGCGGAACGCATGCGCATTTGGGCAAAGAACAACAAAAAATAACGCCGAAAAAGCGACGAATACAAAAAAATCCACCCGAAAAAGGGTGGATTTTTTGTTGGCTTTTATATTTTTTGTTGACTTTTATAAGGTTGAAAAAACGATGCGGCGCCGTGACGGTTGCAAAATGTTCGTAATCGACGATATAAAAAGGGGAGTAAATATAATTGCTGGCGGGCCCCATCTTGTGCCGTTAGTAACTCGATTGTAAAAACGATATTGTTGATGAAATCAAGCTATTGCAAAGGCGATATCGTTGATGAAATCAAATTATTGTTGGGGCAATATCGTTGACTACATCAAAATATTGTAAACGGTATACGGTTAATTTAGATAACGTGCCGTTGGTTGGAAACATCTCGTTTGTTGGCGGCGTTGAGCTTTCGTTCTACAAGTGGGCTAATCGAAGTCCGTCCAATGCTTGCGGAGCAGTTCCGTCTTGTCCGAAGAGCAAAGTGCCAAGCCGTCGTCGTTCAAAAGCCCGTAGCAGGGAGTGCCGTCCCTTGGCTGGGAAAGGGAGCCGACGTTGAACAAAATGATACCCTGCTCGTTGTGCCAAATTCGCCCTACGTGGGTGTGGACGTAAACAAGCACGTCCCCTTTGCCCAAAATAGGAGGCACTTTGTAGCCGTTGTACTTGTGACCGTGTGTGAAAAACAGCGTGCGAGAGAACTTGTAAGTCACTTCATAATCTTGCAAGTTGCAGCCGAGCAAGGGGCTATCGTAAAAACGGTCGTTGTTGCCCTGAATGAGATAGGTGACGGCATCCAACCCCTTAATGACCTGCGCTATTTGCTCGCTGTTGGAAAAGCCGCCGAAAATATCTCCGCAAATTGCCACGGCGTAAGGCTGAAGCTCTTGCGTGAGCCGTGCGGCAAGCTGCACTCCTTGCAAACTGCCGTGAAAATCGGAAAAAACGAGAATTTTCATTACTAATCGAGAGAGATATGCTCGA
>CAYYTD010000013.1:2687-16537 GCA_964474475.1 uncultured Oscillospiraceae bacterium
GCTGTAAACCACGAAGCGGTTGCCTATGCAAAGGACGGGTTCGCAACCGAGAATTTGGCAGACTTCGGCGCACATTTGCTTTGCCGACGACGTGCAAGACTTGAGAGAGGAAACCTTGACGATTTCGTGATTGTACAAGCCGACTTGAATTTCTTTGATGATGTTTTCGGTAAGCTCGTCTTTGCCCACGATGACGGTGGGTTTGAGCGAATTTGCCATTGCCTTGAGTTTGCTGCGTTGTTTTGTGGTTATCATAAAATCCCCTTGGCGGGCCTGCCGCACTACTTGTATTACTAAATTGCTTGATGATACTAGATTTTTTATTCTTTATGCTGCCAAAACGTTTGTTAGCGCCAAATTGCTTGTTAATGCAAAATTGCCTATTGGTGTGGGATTGTTTGCTGGCACCAAATTGCTTGATGGGCTTATTTTTTTGTTAACACTTAACTTTTTGTCAGTATTGAATTATTCGTTAGTGCCTAACCACTCCACACTACCAAACTACTCGACGAAGTCAAATTCCAAATCGCCGACGATGACGGTGTCGCCGTCAGATGCGCCGCGACGGCGGAGTTCCTTGATGACTCCCTTGTCGTTGAGAACACGTTGGAAGTAACGGAAGCTGTCGTAGTCGTCCATGTTGACCTTGCGTGCCAAAATATCCACCAAGCCGCCGACGACCTCGAAAACGCCGAGATCAAGCTGCACGATTTCGTAAGTGTCCTCTTCAGGCTTGTCCAATTCGACCGGAGTGAACTTGATGGGCTCCGCCTCGGGGAGATCTGAAAGCACCTTGACGAGTGTTTCCAACAGCTCTTCGGCACCTTCGTGAATGATGGTTGTCATGGGAATGACGGTGTACTGCTTGCCGTACTTTGCCAAAAAGGCTTGCAAGTTTTCTTCCGCGCCCGGCATATCCATTTTGTTGGCAACCACCACCATGGGCAAGTTCTTGAGTGACTCATCGTAACTGTAAATTTCGTTGTTGATAAGCTCAAAATCCTCCAGCGGGTTGCGGTTTTCGCTGCCGGAGATGTCCAAAACATGGACGAGCACGCGAGTACGCTCGATGTGGCGCAAAAAGCTGTGCCCCAGCCCTGCGCCTTCACTTGCGCCCTCGATGAGCCCCGGAATGTCCGCCATGACGAAGGAAGTATCGTAATAGCCCACCACGCCCAAATTGGGGGACAGGGTGGTAAAGTGGTAATTGGCAATTTTTGGTTTGGCATCGGACACTACCGACAAAAGAGTGCTCTTGCCAACGTTGGGGAAGCCGACAAGGCCTACGTCCGCAATGGTTTTGAGCTCCAAAATAATTTCGTGCTCCTGCGTTTTGACTCCGTTTTCCGCAAAGGAGGGTGATTGCCTACGCGACGTGGCAAAGTGATGGTTGCCGCGTCCCCCTTTGCCGCCCTTAAGAATGACTTGGCGTTGACCGTCGGAAAACATGTCGGCAATGATGTCGCCGTCGGTCGTTTTGATGACGGTACCCACAGGCACCTTGACTTCGATGTCCGTACCCTTCTTGCCGTAACAATTCTTTTTGCCACCGTTTTCGCCGTTGCCTGCGCGAAAATGCTTTTGAAAATGGAAGGCGTTGAGAGTGTTTTCAGACGAGGTGGCAACGAAAATGACGTCGCCCCCTTTGCCGCCGTCGCCGCCGTCCGGGCCGCCGTTAGGAACGTATTTTTCGGTGTGCAAACTGGCGGAACCGTTGCCGCCGTTGCCTGCTTTTACGTAAATTTTTACTTTGTCGATAAACATAAAACTACCTCCCAAACCTTTGCGTGACGCTTGAAAATGCCGTGAGCGCATCCGCAACCGCTTCGGCAACGGAACTTGAACCGATTACGTCGCCGCCTGCGTATACGTTGCCGCCTGCAAGACCATCTTCGACGGCAACTCTTTTTTGTCCGCCTAACATAACTGTGGGCTCGCCGCCTACCGCTGCCACGACGGCATCGCACTCGATGGTGAAACGTTCGTCCCCCACCTGCAGGCTGCCCCTACCCTGAGAAATGGTGTTGGCGCAAGTGACAATTAGACCACTGCCCTGCCTTTCTACCTTGACAGGCAAAGCGTTGCAGGAAAAGTTGACACCGTCCTCTTTGGCGGCGGAAATTTCTTTGCTAAACGCAGGCATATCCGCCTCGCTGCGGCGGTACAAAAGCAATGACGAGCCGCCAAGCCGAGCGTTGAGCCGAGCGCAATCCATGGCAGTGTTGCCACCGCCCACCACCACGACCTTGCCATGGTAATCTCCGCGGAGAAAAACGTCCGACGGCAGTGCCAGCTCTTCGCCTTGGCACCCCAAAGACCTACCCTTGGTGATGCCAGTGGCAAAATACACCACGGTGAAATGCTTTTGCAAGTTTTGGCACAGTTCTTCGTCTACAAAGGTGTAATTGACCTTGATGCCTGCATCCGTAACGCAACGGCAAACGTCGTCGACCAAAGAATGGGGCAAGCGAAATTGCGGAATGGAATACAGCGTACCGAGCAGCGTGTTCTGCTCGAAAATGGTGACATCCGCGCCCTGCTCGCGGCATTTGACGGCAAAGGTGACACCGCTTACTCCGCCGCCGACGACGGCAACGGAAACGCCTTGCAAGCAACTTCCGCACAGTGCAACCTTGTAGGGGCTTTGCATAAAGGCGTACCTTTCTGCCTCGCCGCCGCACAGCGCCATGCCCCTCTTGCCCAGCACGCAATGCCCCTGACATTGCAGTTCGTGCGGGCAAACGAAGCCGCACACGCCGCCGAAGGGATGCCCGACCACCTTGGTTGCCTGAGCAAAATTGCCTTCGGCAACAAGCTTCATGACGGCAGGAATATTGACGTGGACGGGGCAAGCGTTGCTACACGCCGCTTTGGCGCAACCGAGGCACCTGCCGCATTGCGAAGATATTTGTTGAAAAGAGGGAATTTGCATACTAATTGGCACCCTCCGTTTTTGCTGAATTTTGACCGTAATACTTGCACAAAGTGCGAACGGAACATTTGCCGCAGGAGGGCTTGATTGCCTTGCAAACGTATCTGCCGTGCAAGAGCAAATAATGATGGCTATCCGCCCATTCATCCTGCGGAATGGCTTGCATGAGTTGCTTTTCCGCCTCCAAAACATTAGTGGCGTTGACGATGCCCAGCCTATTGGACACCCTGAAAACGTGCGTATCGACGGCAATGGCTTGTCCGCCAAAGCCCACGGCGTACACTACGTTTGCCGTTTTGCGCCCTATGCCCGAAAGGGACGTGAGGGAATGGAGATCGGAAGGCACTTGACCGTTGAAGCGTGCGACTAAATCGGCCGACATTTCTTTGATATACCTTGCCTTGCTGTGGTAAAAACCGCAGGAGTGAATTAGCTCCTCTATCCTTTCGACAGGCAGGCTTGCCATTTGCTGCGGAGTACTTGCCTCGGCAAACAAAGCAGGCGTGACGAGGTTGACACGCTTATCCGTACACTGCGCAGACAAAATGACCGCAACCAAAAGTTGGTAGGGGTCTTTGTAATTAAGTTCGCTCTTGGGATTTGGAAAATCCTTTGCCAGCGTGCGCAAAATGCTTTGAGTGTCGCTCATGGGTTAATCCGTCCGTTTGCCGTCGGCAAGCAAAACTCGCCGACAGCCATAATGTTTAATTATACACCGAACGGACGTATTTTTCAATGGTTTTGCACTACTTTGCCCAAAGAAGGACTTTGCCGGCGTGGCAAAGCCCACTTTTTATTTGCCTTGCTGCACGTTTTGGGTTGTATTGCGGCTATTGTTGCTTGTTTTGCCAACAATTATTGCTTGCCTTGCAGCCACGTTTCGATGGCCTTCAACGCCTTGTGCATAGCCAACCGCCATTTTGCACGACTTGTACGTCGCATTTGCACCGCCAACGGAAACGGTTGGCTCCACGCACGCCAAACCACCGTGCCGCCAGTCCTTGTGGCTCCGATGTGGCTATGATGTGGCTCCGAAGCGTGACCGTTACATGACCGTTACATGACCGTTGCCGAAAGGCAAACTACAACAGCCGAGTGACGGACTGACCTCTTGCTGTGTTTCGCACGACGAAGTAGCCCACGAAGGTGCTTGCGCGCGGCAAAAGTGAGTTGACACGGAGCAAATCTCCTTTGGCAAACCTTACGGACAAGCCGCACCCCACGCCTGCCGCCCTTGGAGTGGACGAAACGGCACAATTGACTCCACCGCTTTGCAAAAAGTTGTAAGCCTGCATACATTCGTTACGAGAACGGTAAACTGCGATTACGTATTCCACGATTTAACCCTCCTTATGTAGCGTTGCAAAAAGGCGGAGCATAGGCAAAGGAATTTTCCATAAAATATACTACGATTATATTCTAATAAAGGTGAACGATATGATTTACTTGGACAATGCCGCAACTACCAACTACAAACCCAGACAAATTGTTGATGCGGTGACCGACTGTATACTTAACTACTCCGTTAACCCCAACAGAGGGGCGTACGGCAAGGCTCTGGAACTTGAAGAAAAGCTGTGTGCCGTGAGAAAAAAGATTTCGTTGCTATACAACAACGGCAACCCCAACAAAGTAATATTTTGCAGCGGATGCACGCAAGCGTTGAACGTGGCAGTGATTGGCCTTGCGCAAAGGGGGCACGTGATAATTTCCGCAACGGAGCACAACGCCGTGTTGCGCCCCGTGATGCAACTGAAAAGAAAAGGAATAATTGACGTGAGCGTGGTCTTCCCGAACGAAAAGGGGGAAATTACCGCCGAAAGCGTGGAAAAAGTGCTACGCAAGGACACCTACATGCTGTGCGTTGCGCACGTATCTAACGTGACGGGAAAAAGGCAAAACCTTGCACCGCTTGGACTACTTGCCAAGCGGCACGGCTTGAAATTTGTGGTGGACTGTGCGCAAAGTGCAGGATACCTGCCCCTTGACCTTGAAGCGGACGGCGTTAGCGCAATTGCCTTTGGCGGACACAAGGGGCTACACGGCATTGCAGGGGCGGGTGTGCTGGTGCTTAGCAAAGAGGCAAACCCCAGCCCTATTACCTTTGGCGGAACGGGGACGGAAAGCGAAAATCCCTATCAGCCGAGCTGCTACCCCGAAAAATTGGAGGCAGGCACACTGCCCTGCCCTGCGATTATTTCCATAGATGCGGGAATTGACTACTGGCTGAAAAACTGGAAAGGCATGGGTGCCGCAACGGAAAGCGCGCAAGAACTAATATTGCGTGGTTTGAAAAGCATTGGCGGAGTGAAGGTGTACTCTGAAAGCAACAAAAGCGGCATTGTTGCCTTTAACGTTGGCGAAAAGGACAGCAACGCCGTGGCGGACAGACTGTGGGAAAAATTTGCCATTGCCGTGAGAGGGGGACTGCATTGCGCGCCGCTGATGCATCGCTACTTGAAAACGGAAAAACAAGGGGCGGTGAGAGCGTCGGTGAGCTGCGTGACCACCAAGCAGGAGTGCTTTGCGTTGCTTAACGCCGTGGAATATTTGGCAAGAAAGGACTAAAAACAACCGTTGTTGCAGCAAAAAGCCAGAAAAACAAACAAACGAAATATCCAAAAAAACGAAAATACGAATAATGGTTGAACACGAAAAAAGGCAAATTGCGATTTGCCGCAAACCGCCAAAAACGCAAACGCAAGCAGCTATTGCGTCAATAATTGAAAAACCAAAACGCAGGAAAGCGTTGCGAAAAATCGGCAGAAAAAATTGCCGCAAAAAAATGCGGCAATAGGCAAGCGACCACTTTGATAGTAATTGAGCCATCGCAAAAACGCTGTTGCGGAGCAAAAAAATTACAATTTGAGCAGCTGCTCCAAAAGGTCGCCGAGGCGCCCCTTTTGCTCTGCGTTGAGCAATGGCATTACCCTATTGGCAAAGGTGACAAGCTGCTGATTAGTGAGCTGTCCGCGCGCCTTTTGCTCGATGACGTTGTTGACGATGTCCTTGACCAGCTGCCCTTCCCCCTCGCGTTGGTACTTGGCGGCAAGGGCTTTCATTTGTTGCACGCGCTGCTCGTAAGTTTGTGACTGTGCGGCGCCCTCTTGCGAAGTTGCGGTGCCTTGCGACCTGCCGTTGCCCTGTGAAGTTGTGTTGGTGCCGCCTTTAAAATTGGCGTTGCCCTGCGCATTGGCGGAGAAAGGGGCTCCGTTGCCCTGCGACGTTGCATCGTCGTTGGGCAAAGCGGAATTTTGAGCATAGCCGTTGCGCCTATCGACGAAAATGTTGCGCGGATCGTGTGTTGACGTCATGATTTTAATTCTCCTTGAATTTGTGGTTACGATAAATTATATGTCGGCATATAATATATTGATTACCTTCCGGGAGGTGTTTATTACGAATTTTACTACCGTTGCTTTAATTTTGCTGTTGTGGAAGGTAATGGGAAGCAAATCGCCGTCACAGCAGGCACAGCCGCTATTTGACGGTGGCATTGAAAAGTTGCTATCCGACGATACGAAAAACGTGATTGACTGTGCAAAAAAACTTGCCGATGCAAACGCATCGGCAGAGGACAAGACGGGCGCGATTTTTCAGATAATGAGTAATCCGTCGGTGATTGAAACTTTTGGGAAAATGATGGGCGGTGATGCACCTGCCAAAGAGGAAAAGAACACGAACGAGGAAGGGTACACGTTTGAGGGGCGTTCGGAAGAAAGCAGAAAGTTTTTTGAACCCATTGCAGACATTGCCGATGTGGAAGTGAAAAACAAATTGCGCAAGTTTTACGACGATTGGTACGTGAAATGAGAGCAAAACGGGGAATAAAAAGAAAAACGGCGTGCTTGGGCGCGCCGTTTGTGTTGACGTTATTGGAGCGGTAAAAAAATGTGTTACACCATGCCGTCGGCGACGGTGATTTGACCGGTGACGGCATCTTGGAAGAGCATGTAAAAACCGACGGGATTGTTGCGGACGAACACGAAGTCCTTGTCCTGCACGCCTTCCTTTTCGGCAGGCAAGCCGTAACAAATGTACTTGATTTGATTATCCTTTTGCAAAACGCCCAGCACGAAATACTTGGAGGAGGAAGGGAAATCGATTTTAACAAAAAAAGAGGACGGGTACTTGTTGATTAGCGGATAATAGGGAGGAAATTGCAAAAAAACCTTGCAAATTTGCCGACGAACGGAATTGTAATAGTTGCTTTGCCTATCGGTGGCGTAGTACTTTTCGAATGCGGCACTGTACTCTTGCACGCTTTTGTACCTACTATCGGCGGATTTTCTTAACTTTTCCACCTCTTTGCCTTGGTAAAAATCGTCGGTGGATTGAATGAAACTTTCGTAGTCGGTGGCGGAACTTTGCTGCGGAGGGGAAAAAGTTGCCAGCGTTGCCATGTGAGAATGCAAATAGTTGCAAAGCTCGGCGTTGCCGACGAACGCCCTTGCCGCCTCGTAGCAGGCAATTTCCTTCTTGACAAGCAAACAGCCAACATTGTCCATTGAAGGTGCCTCGGCGGAAAACTGCGCACCCGAAAGGGAACCGAGCAAAAACGCCTTGCATTGCCCGTCCAGCGAAAGCAGCAGCCACCATTCTCCCGGAGCGTTGACATCGGCATTGGTGACGAAAACGGAAATGTCGATACGCTCGCCATCGGCAAGCAACTTGACCATGCCGCAAAGCTCCTTGCCCTTTGCCGCAAAGCGGGAATTAGACTGTTGAAGTATTAGCACGCGTTTGCGCAACATACGATTCGTTACCTCCGACGACGTAGACAGCGACCACTGCTAATAGAATATGCCACAAAAAGCCTTGCAAGAAGACGATTTTTGCAAGGCTTTGACTGTTTTTGTATATTAAGTTTTCATCCGTACCCGAAACAAGTGGGCAAACGATGGCTCTACACGAAACGAGTGAGCGGCAGTTCCGCTAAAAACAAGCGGACAAGTGCCGTTAATATTTGCAGCTACTTAAAACGAGCAGACTGTTGTGTTCCGCCTGAAACAAGTGGGCGGCTGCCGTTAGTACTCTCCATCACATAAAGCGAATTGAAGGGCTACCGTTAGTGCTTTCAACCCACCCAAAACAACAGGGCAAGTGCCGTTGAAATTATTAACCTATTCCGAAACGAACGAGTGGCGTTAGTTGTTGCCGTTGGCGACCTTGTAAGACTCGGTGGAAAGCTCTTGGAAGGCGTTTTCGGCGCGGATCTTGTCCAAAATGGACTTCATTGCCTTGTCCATGTCGCTACCGACGGTGTAATCGCACTTGACGTAGAAATCGACACGGTCTTCTTCGACGAGGTACTTGGCATCGGACGGATTGAGATACACGCCGATTGCGTAGCCGCCGCGTGTGCGAGTGAGCTTCATGCTGGGAACGTCCGTTAGACCGTCGCCGATGTAAATCATGTTTTGGAAGGGCACCACTCTCTCTTCCCTTGGCATGTACATGTTGAGCCTCTTGTGCTCACCGACGTCTTCCACGCCCTTGTTGATGCGGTATAAAAACTGCGTTTTGCTGGTGTAGTTGATGGCAACTGCCGGCCAAACAGGATTGCCCTCTTCGTCGTAAACGTAGTCGCAAGCGAAAATGTTGTGGAATTTGTCGCCGATGGGGCAGCCTTCGATCATGGGTTTGAGTCCGCAAGAAATGATGTAATGGCGGACTTCTAAACCGATGCTTTTGCCGTATTCGTTTATGCGATCGAACCATTCTTCGACACCGTCGAAAAATTGTACGTCGCTACCCATCTTGCGCAATTCTTGCTTGGTGAGCGAAATGTGCTTTTCCTTTGCCTTGGTTGCCATGAGGTACATGTAAGCCAAAATGTGATCCATTTGGTAGCGGTGACCGATTTCGTCACTTTGCTGCCAAAACTCTTCCGGAGTCATGCCGAGGGAGGGAATAAAGGTGAATTCCTGCATGTCCTGTGTGGACAGGGTGTGGTCGAAATCGTAAATAAGGGCCACGATGTTGCTTTTCAATAGAGTAATCTCCTTTTAATACCTTGCCGCGAGCGTGTGAAAATGCCGTTGCGGAATAAATTTGCTAAAATAACTGCCTAATAAATATTCGCTAAAATAATTGCCTAATGTTAAGGTAATTGACGAATAAAATTGCTAAAATGATTGGTGAATAATAATTTTTGTTAAAGTAATTGGCGAATATTTCTTCGTCCGTGCTTTTCCATGCAAAACTGTTTTGCAAAGGGCAAGCGCAACCCGTTACAGGGTGAAAATGATTGCCGTTTGGGCGCCAAGCGTGGTACCGTTGCCATCTGCCGTGAAGTTGCCCGTTTGCAACAAAACGTTGCCTACGCCGATGGGGGAAGAAAGGGGACCATCCGTGGGGTTGATTGCCACGTAAGTGTTGCCGCGCTTGTACACCAGCAAGCCGTCGTTGCGGCACACGATTATTTCCAAAAGAGTATCTGCCTGCAAATCTTCCCTTTGCAAGCGCAAAGCGTTGAGCGCCTTGACCCAATTGAGCAGGGAGGATGGATCTTGGAGCTGATCGTGAACGTTGGGAGCATCGGCACTGCCGTCGACATCCAAATACAATTGGTACTTTTGTGCCGTGGAAAAGCCCATGTTGGCAAGGGAGGAGTTCCACTGCATGGGAGTGCGTGAACCGGTGCGATGGAAACCGCCTTCTTTGGAAGGTTGGGGCAAATAGCGCATGCCTATTTCGTCGCCGTAATACATAAAGGGAGTACCCGGCATGGTGAGAATAAACGCATAGGCAAGGCGCAACTCTTGCTCGCTAAGATAATGGGAAATGCGCTCGGTATCGTGATTGCCCGAAATGATGGCAAGGTAGCCGTTTTCCCTAGTGGCGTAGTAGTCGTCTAAATACAATTTGAGCATACCCTCCGCCGAAACGTGCGCCGTCTTGCAAAAGTAGCTCTTGTTGACACCCTCTTCGTAATGGCGGAATGCCAACTCGGACAGTTTGCCGCCGTGGTTGAGAATGAAATCGCAATGGAAGCCTGCCATATTGATGGACCTACGCCCGTTGCACCACTCCGAAACCAAAGCTGCGTTGGGATAGGACTCGTCTAACATGGCGCGTGCCCTCCGCCACAAAGATGCCGTGGCAACCTTTTCTTCGTCGTTCTTGACAAGGCTATCCGCCATGTCCACGCGGAAACCATCGGCGCCGAGGTCTAACCAAAAACGCATGACATTGAGAATATCGTCGAAGGCGCCCTTGACACGATCGTCGGTGTAGCTCATTTGCCAATCGGGATTGGTGATTTGGTTAAACCCGAAGTTTAATGCGGGCTGGCTATTGAAAAAGTTGAGCATGTAACAGCCGTCGCGATCGGCGTTGCCGGCAACCCAGCTGTAACCCGAAGGGCGATCCCATACGCAGTTGGTCCACACGTACCTGTCGCTATACTCGTTGCGGACGGGAGACTTGCTACGCAAAAACCACTCGTTTTGATCGCTTGTGTGGCCGGGGACTAAATCTAACAAAACGTGAATGCCCCGTTGGTGGCACTGATTGAACAAATCGACTAAATCTTGATTGGTGCCGTAGCGAGGGGCAACCTTGTAGTAATCTTGCACGTCGTAGCCGGCATCCATGAAGGGAGATACGAAACAGGGATTGAGCCACAGAGCGTTGAAACCCATGCTTTGAATGTAATCTAACTTGCTGATGATGCCGCGGATGTCGCCTATTCCGTCTTGGTTACTGTCGCAAAAGCTTTGCGGATAGATTTCGTAAAAAATTGCGTTTTTGAGCCATTGAGGCATGGTGATCTCCTTTGGACGGTGCCGTCCGTGCGGGTTTTGATGTGGATTGAAAATCCTTTACAATTGATTATACAATATTCCGATGGTATTTTCAACCCTTTTGAATGAAATTGGGAGTTTGCAGGCGAAAGTGAAGCCCTTGTGCGGAATTTGCAAGAGAAAGTGCCGCTTTTTTGCAGAGTTGGCAAGCAAATTGCGTTGGTTTTGGGAAATTACAGAATGAAACAAGGCGGCTTTGGGGAGTGGTTGCAAAAATTGTGACTGTTTTTTTGCAAGAAAGGCTGGTGATTGAGTGCTTGCAGGGAGAAACAGGGCGGCTTTGTGTGGGTGGCTGTGCAAGAAAATGGCGGATGATAAGGGCTTGTTGAAAAAATCTGCACTGTGGGCGCGGACGAAACGACAAAGGCTGTGGAGCGACGGAGAAAATGGAACTTGGGTGTGGACGACACGACGGAAACTTGGGCAGGGGCGGAGAAAAGGTGGGTTGTGCTTGGACGGACGCACTGGAAAAAGAGCGGCTGATTAGATGGCAAAAAGCAAAAGAGGGGGAAAGAAGGTTCAATATTGCAAGGACGTTACACTGCGCTGCGGACAAAGAAGGTAAAAAGGTTGCAAGTTGACAACTGATGTGCTATACTATTTGAACGATTGAACTGCCGAAGGCGAAAAAAGCGTTGCAAAAACAGAGCAACTACTAAAATAAAAACAGAGGTATCGATGGATTTCGACAACAAAGACAACTTAATAATCGACGATTCGGTAGATAGCCTCGACGAAAGGGCGGCAAAGGTGGCAACTGCTGAAAAGGGCACAAGTGACACATCGGCCGAAAAGGTTGCAAACTCCGCTACCGAAACGGAAAAGGTTGATAGCACCATCGACAACGAAAACTCGGTGGCTGACGAAAACACCTCTACTGCCGAAAACGGAATGGCAGCTACGCACGACGAAAGGGCAGACGACTTGGCAAAAAGCCCGACGAACGGCGACACCGAAAACGGCAGCACCGAAAGTGGCGACACGGCAAGCATTCCGTCCATAGATGCGGAAAAGGCGCCATTTGTGGCGACGGAGGCGGCAAGATCGAGAAAGTCGCGCATATTTAGCAATTTGTTCTTTGTGGTGGTTATCGTGCTTAGCTTGTATTTTATGTACGAGCTATCGAGAAGGTTCTCCGGGGACAATGACCTATCCTTTGCAGAAATGCTTTCCGGCGCGAGCTTGAAATACGTGGCGCTTTTGCTTGGCGTGGTTGTGCTGATGATTGTGTTGGATTCGTTGAAATACTTCATCATCATGCGCTCTTCGTGCAAAAGCAAAGCCAAATACCACGACGCGCTGACGGTGAGCCTTGTGGGCAAGTACTACGACAACATTACCCCATTCTCTTCCGGCGGACAACCCTTTCAAATTGTTTACCTTAACAACAAGGGGTACCGCGGAGGACAAAGCTCCGGCGTTATTTTTATTAAATTTGCCTTTAACATGACCATGTGGCTGGCAATTTGCTGCTGCTTGATGGCATTCAACAAAGATGCCTTGGTGAAATACGTGGGCGACTCGTCGCAACTGAATTGGTTTTTGGTTGCGGGCTGGATTGGCTTTGCCATTAACTGCATGTTGCCGCTATTTATACTTGCCTTTGCAATTTTCCCCAAAATGACGGAAACGATAACGCGCTGGATGCTGAATATCGGTTTTAAGCTAAAAATTGTAAAGGACAAAGAACACCTGATTGACCGTGCAAAAAGGGTGGCGGAAGACTTTAAAAAAGGCTTTGTGAAGATAATACACAAACCGGTGCACTTTACCCTGCTTGCGTTAACCTGCCTTGTGGAACCCTTCTTGAACTTGGCGTTGCCCTACTTTGCCGTGCTTGCCATTGGCGGCTCGACAGTGACACCCGGTTGGGAGCTGATGTTTGCCATAATGACGCTAAACGTATACACGCAAATGAGCGTTATGTTTGTGCCTACGCCCGGCAACTCGCTTGCAATGGAAAGCTTGTTTATGAGTCCGTTGAAAAACATAGTGACGGACGGCGTTCTGTTTTGGACTGTACTTGGTTGGAGATTCTTCTCCTACTACTTGTTTATAATAATAGGCCTGATGATTACCATAATTCAGCTTGTGCGCGGCAACAAACGCAAGAAAGGACTTCAACTGTAATTAAAAAACCTGTACCATAATAATTATTGACGAAACAAAACCGTCGTTGCAAAAACGCAACGACGGTTTTTTGGTGCGAAAATTAAGTTGTGACTGCTTGCAAAAAGGACAGACTACCCAAAACTCAACCGCCGACGAAAGCCGAACGGTTGACGAAAGCCTATTATGGGGAGCAAAATCCGCTTGACTGCATTGGGCAAGTTATTCAACCATACTACCGAAATTGGCAGGGTGGGCGAAATTTGCTTTGTTGGCGCAAATTGCCTTGCTGCGGTAATGCGTTTGTTACAAGTGCCCCTTTGACTGACGAAAACGTTGGCTTGTTGCACCACTTTGGAAAAATTAGATGTGATAGATCCAGTTTTGTTTGCGTGGCTTGGGTTGGGGAACTTCGCCGTCGAAATAGCCGAGAGCAACGTGGCCGATGCCGACGTATTCGCCCTCCTCTACGCCTGCGCGGCGGAGAATTTCTTTGCCGAAATCCGTTTCCAACTCTTGGCGAGCGCGGTGAATCCAGCAGGAACCTACGCCAAGACTCCAAGCGGCGTTCATGAGGTTGCTGATGACACAACTACCGTCATAGACGGCGTTGGCAGTGGCTTTGGATGCTACGAGCAGGATGGTTTTGGCACCGTAGAATGGATCGGCGCCCTCTCTACCCATGATTTTGGCATTTTCGGCGGACAACTTGGCAATAAAGTCTTTATCCGTAATGACAATGATGATGGGGTTTTGCTCGCCACGCGCCGTGGGAGCGTAAATGCCTGCTTGCAAGATTTGGTCTAACACCTCTTGCGGAATGGGTTTGTCGTTGAAAGTACGAATACTTCTGCGAGTGAGTAACGTGTTCATCGTTTCGTTCATAGTAATTCCTCCAAATATTAAACGATATTTCAACGCCGCCCGAACCTTGCCCAAAAAACAAAGTTACAGGCAACGACGATGACTTGAAAAATGCCGACCGTCCGTTGTTTCCTTTT
>CAYYTD010000014.1:0-15557 GCA_964474475.1 uncultured Oscillospiraceae bacterium
GTATTCTTTGGTGCAACTTCCTTGCAGCGATTTGTCCCGCAATTACAAAGATTTGCTCATCTACAAGCAGGGCTACAAGTTTTCCAAGCTGGATAGGGACTTCATCACCGAGCTTTGCCTTGCCAAGCGCAAGTTCATCGCCGAAACCTAATTGATTTTTGCAAGTCAAGTAAATTTTTCGGAAACAATTCAAGTCAATGGATAAATAAAGTCTAAAACCAGGTAAGGTAGTTAAAAGTCTAAAATTTCATTCAAAAAGCAAGCAAATTCCAAAAAAGCAAATAATTTTCTATTAAAATCGCAATATTCAAGTAGGTCATATATCAAACTCAATATATCACTATGCAAAACAAGTATTTGCATTTTCCGTTGCAAATCGATACAATGTTATCGATAAGGAGATAGCGTAATGACGAACAATTCCATTCCGAACGCAGTACTTAACCGATTGCCGGCGTATTTGCATTACGTCAAGGCAACCTACCCCCAAAGCAAGCCAACCGTTTCATCGGCAATCATTGCGCGAGCCTTGGGTTTAGGCGAAGTTCAAGTGCGCAAAGATTTGGCATTCATCAGCGGTGCGGGCAAGCCCAAGGTGGGGTACGACAAGCAAGAGTTAATCACCCATCTCGAGGATGCTCTCGGCGTGCGTAGCGGTGTCAACGCGGTAGTAGTGGGCGCAGGCAGGTTAGGCAACGCGCTCATTGCCCACGACGGTTTTGCCGAGTACGGCGTTCGCGTGTGTGCCGCGTTCGACAGTAACCCTGCGTTATGCGACGGCAACAAAATTCTACACGTCAGTTGTTTTCAAGAGTTTTGTGTCAAGCACAACGTCAAGGTGGGTGTCATCACCGTGCCGGAAGATCAAGCCCAAGCGGTGTGCGACGTAATGGTGTCTTGCGGAATTCAAGCGATATGGAATTTTTCTTCCGATGCGCTCAAAACTCCTGCAAATATAATTGTCAAAAACGAAAATCTTGCCTCATCCGTTGCAGTGCTTGCGGCGGAACTCAAGGCGAATAAAGGAGTGTAAGATGACTTACTTGGTAGACAGTGTAAAATCGTTAGAGCAAAAAATTGCCGACGTAAAGCAGGCTCAAAAGCAGTTTGCAACCTTCACGCAAGAGCAGGTAGACAAAATCTTTCTTGCCGCTGCAACCGAGGCTAACAAAATGCGTATTCCCCTTGCTAAGTTGGCAGTAGAAGAAACGGGCATGGGCGTAGTGGAAGACAAGGTAATCAAGAATCACTACGCATCGGAGTACGTTTACAACAAGTACCGTGATACAAAAACGTGTGGAGTAATCGAGGAGGACAAGGCTTACGGCATCAAGAAGATTGCCGAGCCCATCGGTCTTGTGGCCGCGGTAATACCTACCACCAATCCCACCTCCACGGCAATATTCAAGACGCTCATTGCGCTCAAAACGCGCAATGGCATTATCATCAGCCCCCACCCGCGTGCAAAGCGTTCAACCATTGCAGCGGCAAAGGTGGTGTTAGAGGCAGCCGTCAAGGCAGGCGCTCCGGAGGGCATCATCGGTTGGATCGACGTCCCCGGGTTGGAGCTTACCAACACTCTCATGAGAGAGGCGGATATCATCCTTGCCACGGGCGGTCCCGGCATGGTCAAGGCGGCTTATTCCAGCGGAAAGCCTGCTTTGGGCGTAGGCGCAGGCAACACCCCTGCAATTATCGATAGTTCGGCGGATATTCTCCTTGCCGTCAACTCCATTATCCATTCCAAAACCTTCGATAACGGCATGATTTGCGCATCCGAACAGTCGGTTATCGTCATGCAAGACGTTTACGACAAGGTCAAGAAGGAGTTTGCCGATAGGGGTTGTTATTTCCTCGACGAGGTCGAAAAACACAAGGTTCGCAAGACTATTATTATTAACGGCGCATTGAACGCCGCAATAGTAGGTCAGTCTGCGGCAAAAATCGCATCTCTTGCAGGTGTCAAGGTGCCTCAAGGAACCAAAATACTCATCGGCGAAGTGGAAAGCGTGGATATCAGCGAAGAATTCGCTCACGAAAAGCTTTCTCCCGTGCTTGCCATGTACAAGGCTACGGACGTTCAAGATGCGTTCAGCAAGGCGGAAAGGCTCATTGCCGACGGCGGTTTCGGCCACACGTCCTCTATTTATCTCAACACGCAAACTCGCGCCGACGTTCTCACCGAGTTCTACAGCAGAATGAAAACCTGCCGCGTTCTGGTCAACACCCCCTCTTCTCAGGGCGGCATAGGCGATATCTACAACTTCAAGCTTACTCCCTCACTCACTTTGGGTTGCGGCTCTTGGGGCGGCAATTCCGTATCCGAAAACGTCGGAGTCAAGCATCTTGTAAATATCAAAACCGTTGCCGAAAGGAGAGAAAACATGTTGTGGTTCAGAGCGCCTCAAAAAATATATATCAAAAAAGGCTGTTTGCCCGTAGCGTTAGACGAGCTTAAAACCGTCATGGGCAAAAAACGTGCCTTCATCGTTACCGACAGCTTTTTGTACGAGCATGGCTACACCAAGCCTATTGACGACAAGTTGGACGAAATGGGTATCGTCCATCAAACCTTCTTCGACGTAGCGCCGGATCCCACTTTGGCGTGCGCCAAGGCAGGTGCGGAACAAATGCGTTCCTTCCGTCCCGATTGCATCATCGCTTTGGGCGGAGGTTCTGCAATGGACGCCGCCAAAATCATGTGGGTGCTTTACGAGCATCCGGAAGTTGACTTCATGGACATGGCAATGCGCTTCATGGACATTCGCAAGCGTGTCTACACCTTCCCCAAGATGGGCGACAAGGCTTACTTCGTTGCCATTCCCACCTCGGCAGGTACCGGTTCGGAAGTTACTCCCTTTGCAGTAATCACGGACGAAAAAACTGGTGTCAAGTATCCCCTTGCCGATTACGAACTTCTCCCCAACATGGCAATTATCGATACCGACTTCCACATGAGCGCTCCTCGCGGATTGACCGCCGCATCGGGCATCGATGCAGTATCACACAGTCTGGAAGCGTACGCATCCATGATGGCAACGGATTACACCGACGGCCTTGCACTCAAGTCACTCAAAACCATCTTTGAGTATTTGCCTCGTGCTTACGAAAACGGTCAAACGGACGTCGAAGCGCGTGAAAAAATGGCAAATGCGGCAACCATGGCAGGTATGGCTTTCGCTAACGCCTTTTTGGGTGTTTGCCACTCCATGGCACACAAACTGGGCGCATTCCACCACCTGCCCCACGGCGTTGCCAACGCACTCATGTTGGACGAAGTCATTCGTTTCAACTCTGCCGAAGTTCCTGCCAAGATGGGTACCTTCCCGCAGTACGACCATCCTCACACCATGAGGAGATACGCCGAAGTTGCCGAGTACCTCGGTTTGGGCGGCAATACGGACAAGGAAAAGGTGGATAACCTCATCGGAGCCATCGACGACCTCAAGCAGGTCATCGGCATCAAGCCCACCATCAAAGATTACGTTCCAGACGAAGCCGATTTCCTTGCTCGTTTGGACGACATGGTGGAGCAGGCATTCGACGATCAATGCACGGGAGCCAATCCGCGTTATCCGCTCATGAGTGAAATCAAGCAAATGTACCTCAACGCGTATTACGGAAGGACCTTCACGGAGCAAAGCGTGCCTCACAGCGATGTAGCCGAAATAGACGACCAACGCGATTTCAAGCAATCTTACCGCAAAAGCAAAAGCGGATTAAAGGCGTAAGGAGGAAATTAGGATGAAGTTAGATAGAGTAATAGCCGTTCGTAACAGAAAAACCGTTTATCGCGACGGCGAAGACTGCATCAAAGTATTCGATCAAGGTTACCTCAAAGACGACGTTCTCAGCGAAGCGCTCAATCAAGCGCGCGTAGAGCACACCGGGCTCAATAGTCCCAAGGTTAAGGCAGTCACCACTATTGACGGCAAATGGGTAATAGTTTCAGAGTACGTCAAGGGCAAAACTCTTGCTCGTCTAATAGAAGAAAATCCCGACAAAAAGCAGGAGTATTTGGAATTGTTCGTCAATTTGCAAATCGAAGTGCAGTCCAAGCACTGTCCGTTGCTCCCCAAGCTCAAGGACAAGATGAACCGCAAAATTTGCGAAGCGGATTTGGACGCAACCACCCGTTACGATTTGCACTCCCGTTTGGAAGGCATGCCCAAGCACGACAAGCTTTGCCACGGCGACTTTAACCCTTCCAATATCATCATCACCGACGACGGCGTTCCTTACGTGCTGGATTGGTCTCACGCCACACAGGGTAACGCCTCGGCAGACGTGGCGCGCACCTATTTGCTTTTCTATCTGCAAGGCGATTTCGAAGGCGCCGATGCTTATTTGGACTTGTTCTGCGCCAAGACGGGCACGGCAAAGCAATACGTGCAAAAGTGGCTGCCCATCGTAGCGGCATCGCAATCCGTCAAGGGCAACCCGCAAGAAAGAGAGTTTTTGCTTTCTTGGGCGTCCGTTGTGGAGTACGAATAGTATTCAACGCAACACACAATCCGTTGCGGCGGCAAGGTTTGGCACAAGCCGAGTTTGCGCCGCAGCGAATAAAGAATACGAATAAAAAAGGAGAACTTTTACCATGATAAAAATCAAAGTTTGTATCGGCAGTTCCTGTCACATCAGAGGCGCACGTAACGTTGTAGAAGAGTTGCAACGTCTTATCGCCCTCAATCAACTCGGCGACAAAGTCGAGCTCGGCGGCACCTTCTGCATGGGCAAGTGCCAACAGGGCGTTTGCGTCACGGTGGACGACCAATTCTATTCCGTCAACCCTGCCGAAGTGGAAAAATTCTTTGCCGAAGCCGTTCTTGCCAAGGTAAACAAGTAATGATTATCATTCGCATCTGCGTCGGCAGTTCCTGCCACTTGAAGGGCTCGGAAGAGTTGGTCGGGCTTTTCAATTCGCAAATAGAAGAAGAGGGCTTGCAGGACGAAGTAGTGCTCACCGGTTCCTTTTGTTTCGGCAAGTGCAATCGCAACGGCGTAACCGTTGCCGTCAACGACGACGTTTACCCCGGCATCACTCCGCAAAATTTCTCTGAATTTTGGTCGAGCAAAGTCCGTCCGCTGTGCGGCACGGCAAACTAAATCACTGTATACAAACGGAAAATTTTTGCCAACTGCGGTAGTTTTCCCGTCTTTTGCGTGTTGATTGTTCAACACGCAAATGGCGTTTATAGAAGGCGACCTTTTGCGGCAAAAACCGTCCTTTCGGGCGCATGCGTCTTTTGCATTGCCTGAATTTATCACGAGAGGAAAACACATGTCTAATTGTCTTACGCTCAAAAAAGCAAATTGTAAAAACTGTTACAAGTGCATACGCCATTGTCCCGTCAAGTCCATTCGTTTTTCGGCAAATCAGGCGCACATCATCGGTAACGAATGCATTTTGTGCGGCCAATGTTTCGTCGTTTGCCCGCAAAACGCCAAGGAAATCGCCGACGAAACGGAAAAGGTTCGCGTACTCATTCAGTCGGGTGCGCCCGTCTACGCAAGTTTGGCGCCCTCTTTCATTGCCAATTACGACGGAGTGGGCATCAACGCCATGACGGAAGCTCTCAAAAAGTTAGGGTTTGCCCAAGTGGAAGAAACGGCAATAGGCGCCACGATAGTCAAAAACGAGTACCAACGCCTGCTCAAAGAGGACAAGCGTGACGTACTCATTTCCTCTTGCTGTCATTCCATCAATTTACTTATACAAAAGTATTATCCCAATTTACTGCCTTACCTTGCCGACGTCATTTCCCCCATGCAAGCGCACGCGTTGGACATCAAACGGCGCGTTCCGGAGGCCAAAGTGGTGTTCATCGGCCCTTGCGTAGCCAAGAAGGACGAGGCGGAGCATTACGAAGGCATCGTCGATGCGGTTTTAACTTACGAAGAGCTGACCAATTGGCTCAAATCTCAAGGCATTACCTTGCAAGCGGAGGTGGACGACACGGAAAAATCCCGTGCAAGGCTGTTCCCCACCGCAGGCGGAGTGCTCAAAACTATGGAAGAGCGCCTGCCTCAGTATACCTATATGGCAATCGACGGCGTGGACAACTGCATTGCCGCGCTCAACGATTTGCAAAACGATCAACTTCACAATTGCTTTATCGAAATGTCCGCTTGCGTAGGCAGTTGTATCGGCGGCCCGGTAATGGAAAAGTACCACCGTTCACCCGTCAAAGATTTTATTGCCGTCAATAACTATGCAGGAAGCAAGGATTTTGACGTAACGCAACTTTCCGCGGTCGATTCAGCAAAGAACTTCGAGCGTATCGCACACAAACTTCAACCGCCCACCGAAACGGAAATCATGCAAATTTTGCGCAAGATGGGCAAGAATAAACCCGCCGACGAATTAAATTGCGGCTCCTGCGGTTACAATACTTGTAGGGAAAAGGCAATTGCAATTTATCAGGGCAAGGCAGAAATTTCCATGTGCCTGCCTTACCTCAAAGAAAAGGCGGAAAGTTTCTCCGACGCCATCGTCAAGAACACGCCCAACGGGCTAATCGTGCTTAACGACAACTTGGAAGTTCAGCAAATCAACGATGCCGCCATGAAGATTGTCAACATGCGCAACCAGTCGGATATTTTGGGCGACTACGTCGTTCGTATTTTGGATCCGTCATTGTTCATGAAGGTGCGTGACACTCACAAGAGCATCGTCAACAATCGCGTGTATTTTGCAGAGTATCAAAAGTACGTAGAGCAAACTATTTTGTACGACACGGCTAATAGACTCATCATCGGCATCATGCGAGACGTCACCGAAGAGGTCAGCGCACAGGAGCGTAAAGCGGCAGTCAACCAGCAAACTATCGAAATCACCGATCGCGTTGTCGACAAGCAAATGCGCATCGTGCAAGAAATCGCTTCGCTGCTGGGCGAAACGGTTGCCGAAACCAAAATAGCCCTCACCAAGCTCAAGGAGTCTGTCGAAAATGAATGACCTTTGTTTTGAAATAGGCTACAAAAGCATCAATCACGACGGCGAGCAGCTTTGTGGCGACCACATCGAAGTAGTTGAACCAAACGAAAATTCGTCGGTAATCGTGCTTGCGGACGGTTTGGGTAGCGGTGTAAAGGCAAGCATTCTTTCCACTCTCACTTCCAAAATTTTGTCCACTATGATCTCCGAAGGGCTTTCCATCGAAGATTGCGTCAGCACCGTTGCAACCACTTTGCCCGTCTGTTCCGTTAGGGGAGTTGCCTATTCCACCTTTACGGTATTGCACTTCGTCAACAACGAAAAGCTCGAAATCATGCAGTACGACAATCCTCCCGTTCTGTTGTTGCGCAACGCCGAAAGCGTTCCTTACGACAAAACGGAAATGGTCATCGACGGCAAAAAGATTTACAAATCCACCATTTGGCTCAAGGAAGACGACGTGGTGGTGGCAATGAGCGACGGTTGTCCTCACGCCGGCACGGGGCTTGCTTACAACTTCGGTTGGAAAATAGACAACATCGCACAGTTCGTTGCCCCCCTTGCTTACGCAGGATACACGGCAAAAAATTTAACTAAAACGCTCATCGACGAAGTGGACAGGCTTTACGGCGGCAAGCCGGGCGACGATGCCACGGTATGCGTAGCACGCATTCGCAAGCGTAACCCCGTCAATATTATGTTCGGCCCTTCTTCCGACAAAAACGACAGCATGCGCATGGTATCTTTGTTCTTTGCAAAAAAAGGCAAGCACATCGTTTGCGGCGGCACAACTTCGTCAATAGTGGCAAAGTATCTTAACAAACCTATCAAAACCAGCCTCAATTTTGAAAAAAGCGACGTTCCGCCCATTGCGGAAATCGAAGGGGTAGATTTGGTCACCGAGGGTGTCATCACCATCAACAAGGTACTCACCTACGCACGAGATCACGTTGCGGAAAACAACCTTTACGACGAGTGGAGCACCCAACGAGACGGCGCCTCTCTCATTGCACGTTTGCTGTTCGAAGAGGCAACGGACATCAACTTTTATGTTGGCAAAGCTATTAACCCCGCCCACCAAAATCCCGATTTGCCCATCAACTTCAACATCAAGATGAATCTTGTCGAAGGGCTTTCGGAGTGTCTTGTCAAGATGGGCAAGCGCATCAAAGTCAGTTATTTTTAGTAAAAACCCTGCCCTTTGGCAGTTTCGCGGCGATTGCCGCATCCGCCCTTTAGTTGCGGCAAATATCACGAATTATGGAGAAAGTTATGAGAAAATTCGACACGAAAGTTCAACACCTCAAATACAAAGTCTTGCGCGAAGTTGCGCGTGACGCCTGGAACGAAACGCTTCTTACCTCTTCGGTAGATATTCCAAAGAGAATCGTCCCCGGCAAAGTGCCCACCATGCGTTGCTGCGTTTACAAGGAACGCGCAATTTTGGCAGAAAGAGTCAAGATTGCCATGGGTGGCGACAAAACCAATCCCAACGTCATCGAAGTCATCGACATCGCCTGCGACGAATGCCCCATGGGCGGTTATGAAGTAACCAACGCTTGCCGCGGCTGTTTGGCTCACCGTTGTGAGGACGTTTGCCGTTTCGGCGCTATCACCTTTGACCAAAACCACGTTGCCCACATCGACAAAACCAAGTGCAAGGAGTGCGGTGCCTGCTCCAAGGTTTGCCCTTACAGCGCAATTCACAACTACAAGCGCCCTTGCGAAACCGCATGCAAGGTCAAGGCAATTTCCATGGGCGACGAAAAGCAAGCCTGCATCGACAACTCCAAGTGCATTTCTTGCGGAGCATGCGTTTACCAATGCCCCTTCGGCGCCATTACGGACAAGTCTTTCATTCTCAACGTAATCGACATGCTCAAGAAGAGCGAAGGTAACAAAAATTACAAGGTATTTGCGGTAGTTGCACCCTCCATTTCCAGTCAGTTCACCTACGCCAAGCTCGGTCAGGTCATCACCGGCATCAAAGAGCTGGGCTTCCACACCGTCGTCGAGGCGGCTTTGGGTGCCGACATGGTCGCTCAGGCAGAATCGCGCGAACTGTACGAAAAGGGCTTCCTCACCAGCTCCTGCTGTCCCGCTTTCGTCGACTATATCGAAAAGAACTTCCCCGAGCTCAAACCTTTCGTGTCCCACAATCCTTCCCCCATGACGGCAATTTCCAAGTACATCAAGGAGCACGAAGCACCTTGCAAAGTCGTCTTCATCGGGCCCTGCACTGCAAAGAAGATGGAAGTACAAAAGGACGATGTCAAGCCTTACGTCGATGCAGCAATCACCTTCGAAGAATTGCAAGCATTGTTTGATAGTAAAGATTTGGACATCACCACGCTTGAAGAAGGCTATTTGGACAACGCTTCCTACTTTGGTCGTATTTTCGCCCGTTGCGGCGGTTTGTCCGATGCAGTAGTGGAAGGTCTCAAAGAGCAAGGCCTCACCGATTTCATTCTCAAGCCCTGCGCTTGCGACGGAATCGAAGCTTGCAAAATCGCCCTTTTGCAAAAATCCAAAAACCGTCTTGATGCCAACTTCATCGAGGGTATGGCGTGTGTCGGCGGATGTATCGGCGGCGCAGGCTGCTTAACGCACGGCGAAAAGAACAAGGCGGAAGTAGACAAGTACGGCCGCGAAGCGTTAGAAAAAACCATTTCCGATGCCGTCTCCGTCCTCAAATAGGTTCAACGTTGCTGTCGTGCGGTTGATTTTACCCTTCCGCAGTCAGTTGCCCGTTTTTGCGGCAAGGTCGGCAAGTTCGATTGTTTTACAGCAAGTTCGTCCGTATTTACGGCCACTTCCGTGCAATTCAGTCGACGGTTTTCGCATTCTCACGGCTATTCACCTTTGTCGTTTGCATTGCATTTGTCGCCGGCATGTACTTATCGTCTGCACGACGTTTATCGTTGGTGCGATATTTGTCGTTGTGTCGCAACTAAAATTCACTCACAAAAACCCGTTTGCTTTTGCATTCGGGTTTTATTTTTTTGCTCTTTCGTCGGCTTTACCGCCAAAGCGGATTTTTCTCTCCAATAGCCTTTTACTGTCATTTGTCCGTACGGTAGGTATCACGATTATGCGTAAAAATAACACAATACTGTTATTTTGCTAATTTTGGGCTATATTTTCGACAATAAAATTTCAATAACTATTGCATTTCCCTTTTCAAGCTGATAAAATAATACCGCAAATATTGCACAAAACTGTTTTTTGTCGCAATTTCACAGCATTTTTTTGCGTTCTCAAATAACGTCATCGGAGGTTTTTTCATGAGAAAAAGCGGAATACTAATGCACGTCACCTCTTTGCCTTCCCGTTGCGGAGTAGGCACGTTGGCGCAGGCAAGCAAGTTTATCGATTATCTTACGGTAGCCAAGCAGCAATATTGGCAAATTTTGCCCATAACCCCCACGGATTTTGTCAATTCGCCTTACGCATCCCCCTCTGCCTTTGCTGGCAACACGGTCATTTTGGATGCCGATGCGTTGGAAAGTGAAGGGCTTGTGTCAAGCAAAACGGTTGCCGAGTGGAATTGTGCCGACGGTAACGATTACGGTTACGCCATTGCACGTAGCCAAGCAATTCTTCGCGAGGCTTACGGCAACTTCGTCAAAAACAATCCCCCTGCCGATTACGCGCGTTTCCTTGCGGACAACGACTATTGGCTTTACGATTACGCACTGTTTTGCGCTCTCAAGGGGCATTTCGACGGAAAATCGTGGTTAGAGTGGCCGGACGAGCAAATCCGCATGAGGGAGCCGCAGGCAATGGCACATTATTCCGAGTTGCTTACCGACGAAGTGGATTTCCACGTCTTTTGTCAGTATATTTTTGCAGCGCAGTGGAATCAACTTCGTGCCAAGCTTGCCAAGGCAGGCATCAAGCTCATCGGGGATATTCCCATCTACGTAGCTTACGATTCCGCCGACGTTTGGGCGCATTCTAATTTGTTCGAGCTCACTGCCGATCGTCGTCCCAGTTGGGTGGCAGGCGTTCCGCCCGATTATTTTTCGGAGGACGGTCAATTGTGGGGCAATCCGCTTTACGATTGGCAGGCAATGAAAAAGGAAAATTTCGACTGGTGGACTCGTCGCGTTGCAAAGTGTGCCGAACTGTTCGACGTTTTGCGTATCGACCACTTCCGCGCGTTCGATAGCTACTTTGCCATCGAGTACGGTCAGCCCAACGCCCGCAACGGACATTGGCGCAAGGGCATCGGCTACGATTTTCTCAAGCACGTGCAAGATTCCCAACCGCAACTTACTATCATTGCCGAAGACCTTGGCGACATTCCAAGCAGCGTTTTGCAACTGCGTGACCGTTGCGGACTTGCTGGCATGAAGGTAGTGCAGTTCGCCTTCGACGGTAACCCGGCAAATAGTTTCTTGCCGCAAAATTTCGAGGAGCATTGCGTTGCCTATCTCGGCACGCACGACAATGATACGACTCTCGGCTGGTGGAACTCCATTTCGCAGGATGAAAGGTATCGCGTACTCAATTTCTTGCATTTAGACGACGGCCAAAATATCAGCCGCAAAATGGTCCAAAGGCTTTACGAAAGCGCCGCCGAGCTTGTCGTTTGTAGCATGCAGGACGTAGCGCAAAACGACACGACTTTCCGCATGAATATTCCCGGTACTTTGGGTTGCTGGAAGTACATGGCACGCAGTGGCGATTTCTCTGCCGAAAGCGCCGAGTGGCTTGCCGAGCTCACCGAGCGCACGGGGCGTTGTTAACGGAGGGAAACATGGGCAAATACACCGAGTTTTATTCAGGCAACGGCACCGATGCTTACAAGCTTTTGGGTTGCCACTCCGTCGGCAACGGAGTCTATCGTTTTTCCGTGTGGGCACCCAACGCCAAGTCCGTTTGTGTCATAGGCGATTTCAACAACTGGCTTGTCAATCACGACGTAATGGACAGGGTTGAAGGCATTTGGCAGGCGGATATCGAGGCAAAAGAGGGGGACTGTTACAAGTTCGCCGTCACCACGCAAAGCGGACAAATTTTGTACAAGTCCGATCCTTACGCCTTTTATTCAGAGGTTCGTCCCAAAACAGCAAGCGTCGTTTACGATTCGGACAAACCCTTCGAGTGGACGGACGAAGCGTGGACGGAAAAGCAACGCAAAAAGAACGTTTACGCAAGTCCCGTCAATATTTACGAGGTGCACGCCGGTTCATGGCGTAAGCATTACGACGGCAACACCTATACTTACAGAGATTTGGCTAAATATTTGGTGCCTTACGTCAAAAAGATGGGTTACACTCACGTCGAGTTTATGCCCTTGTCGGAGCATCCGCTCGATGCTTCGTGGGGTTATCAAGTTACGGGGTTTTATTCTCCCACTAGTCGTTACGGCACTCCGGAAGATCTCAAGTATCTAATCAACTGTTTTCACAAGGCGGGCATAGGAGTCATTTTAGACTGGGTTCCTGCGCATTTTTGCAAGGATGCTCATGGGCTTATCGAGTTTGACGGCACTTGCTTGTACGAGTCCGCCGACGAGTTTAAGAAGGAACACAAGAGCTGGGGTACGCGCATTTTCGACTATTCTCGCTACGAAGTTCAAAGTTTTCTCCTGTCCAACGCCGTTTATTGGCTCAAAGAGTTCCATTTCGACGGTTTGCGTGTCGATGCAGTGGCAAGCATGCTTTATCTCGATTACGACCGCGGCGACGGTCAGTGGCGCCCCAATGTGTGGGGTGGCAAAGAGAATCTCGAAGCCATCGACTTTTTGCGTAAACTGTCCGTCAAGGTGTTTGAAACCTGCCCTTACGCATTGTTCGTGGCAGAAGAGTCCACGGCTTTCCCCAAGGTCACCCATCCCACCTATGTGGGCGGTTTAGGTTTCAATTACAAGTGGAACATGGGCTGGATGAACGACGTCTTGTCCTATTTGCAAACGGATACGCTGTGGCGTAGTGAAAAGCACGGCAAACTCACCTTTTCCATGTGCTACGCTTTCAGTGAAAACTACGTTTTGCCCCTTTCGCACGACGAAGTGGTTCACCTCAAGGGCAGCCTCATTTCCAAGGCCTTTGGCGATTACGACACCAAGTTTGCCCAGCTCAAAACGCTTTTAGGGTATCAATACGCTCATCCGGGCAAAAAGTTGGTGTTCATGGGCGCCGAGCTTGCGCAGTGGAACGAGTGGAACGAAGATAAAGAGTTGGATTGGATGTTGCTCACCTATCCCAAGCACGAAGCGCATCAACGTTTCGTAAGGGAGCTTAACAAGGTTTACAAAAAGTATAAGCCTCTCTATCGCAACGATTCCTCATGGGAAGGTTTCAATTGGCGCGTAGTTGACGACAATCGCAACAGCGTGCTTGCTTTTGAAAGGATGGACGGCAAGGGCAACGTCATGCTTGTCGTCATCAATTTCAGTTTGTACGATTACTACAAGTACGGTTTCACCGTAACTTCGGGCAATTATCAATGCGTGCTCAACAGTGATGCGGCAACCTTCGGAGGAAGAGGGCTACCCGTCGAAGAGCGCGTATCTACCACGGCAGATGGCTATGCCGAATTCACCATTCCGGCATCTTCCGTAACGTATTACTACAAGGTAAAATAGGAGAACTATCGCATATGAACGGCAATTTAACCAAATCTCGACTCAAAGAGATGATCGAAAGCGTAGCAAACAAAGCTTACGGAGTCAATGCAAGCGACCTCACCACGATGCAGATGTACAAATGTGTCGCCACGGTAGTAAGGGATATGCTGCTCGAAAAGCGTTCCGCCTTCAACAAAGAGCACAAAGCGCGCGAAAGAAAAAGAGTGCATTACCTGTCCATGGAGTTTTTAATGGGCAGAAGTCTTAAAAATAATTTGTTTAACATGAAAAAGTCGGATTTGTTTGCCGACACTCTCAAAAAGTATTACAAGGTAGATATCAACGACCTTTACGAATGCGAGCCGGATGCCGGCTTGGGCAACGGCGGTTTGGGGCGTTTGGCAGCCTGCTATTTGGATAGCCTTGCCAAAGAGGACTACCCCGTCATGGGGCATTCACTCCGTTTCGAGTACGGCTTTTTCCAACAAAAGATAGTGGACGGCTGGCAAACGGAACTTCCGGACAACTGGCTTCCCGGTGGTGAAGTTTGGCTCAAAGAACGTCCGGACAAGGCGCAAATCGTCCGTTTTGGCGGCAAGGTCACGGAAATTTGGACTAACGACGGCCCCGTGTACGAGCAAGTCGATTGTGATGAAGTGGAGGCGTTCCCTTACGACATGGTTGTCGACGGTTTCCAAGCCAACGCAGTGGGCGTATTGCGTTTGTGGGCTGCTCGCAGCAACAAACCCTTCGACTTCCACACCTTCGGTCAGGGCGAGTATATGCGCGCCATGACGGAGCAAGCACAGGCGGAAATGATCACCAAGGTGCTTTACCCCAACGACGATCACGAAGAGGGTAAGGCGCTCAGGTTAAAGCAAGAGTATTTTCTCGTTTCGGCGGCAATGCAAAATGTCGTTCACGACCACATTGCCCGTTACGGCACCTTCGAGAGTTTTACAAACATGGTGGCGGTGCACATCAACGACACTCACCCTGCCCTTGCCGGTGCAGAGCTCATGCGTATTTTCATCGACGAGTACCATTTGCCGTGGGATTACGCTTGGTCGCTTGTCAGTAGCGTATGCGCCTATACCAATCACACCGTCATGTCAGAGGCGCTTGAGTGCTGGCCGGAATACCTCATCAAGTCCATGTTGCCGCGCATTTATCAAATAATAGTCGAAATTAACGAGCGCGCATGCCGCACCTTTTTCGATGCCACTCACGACTTCAAGAAGGTCAGCGATTTGGCAATCACGGCTTACGGACAGGTTCGTATGGCAAATCTTGCCATCGTTTGTTCCCATCACGTCAACGGCGTTTCGGCATTGCACACGGACATTCTCAAAAAGACGCTTTTCAACGACTTCTACAAGGTCAACCCCGAAAAGTTTATCAACGTTACCAACGGCATTGCCCATCGCAGATGGCTTTGTCAGTCCAATCCGGAGCTTTCCGCCCTCATTGCAGAGCTCATAGGCGACGGTTTCGTGTCCGATGCTTCGCAGCTTACCAAGCTTTCCGCCTTCGTCGACGATGCAACCGTTCACCAACGTATGGCGCAAATCAAGCTCAACAACAAAAGGCGCTTTGCCGAAATAGCGCAAAACAAGTTGGGGGTTAACATCGATCCTGAAACGCGTTTCGACGTTCAAGTCAAGCGCCTGCACGAATACAAACGTCAATTGCTCAACGTTCTCAAGATTATTTCTTTGTATCACGATCTAAAAGAGAATCCCGATTTGGACGTAACCCCGCAAACCTTTATTTTCGGTGCCAAGGCGGCACCCAGTTACTATGCCGCAAAAGAGGTCATCAAGCTCATTTGTTGTATTCAAAAGGATTTGGAATCTCACCCCAAAATTCGTCAAAAGCTCAATGTGGTGTTTATGGAAAACTACTGCGTAACCATGGCTGAAAGTCTTATTCCCGCAGCAGAAGTTTCCGAGCAAATCTCTCTTGCAGGCAAGGAAGCAAGCGGCACGGGCAACATGAAGTTCATGATCAACGGCGCAGTTACACTCGGCACTTTGGACGGCG
>CAYYTD010000015.1:0-6445 GCA_964474475.1 uncultured Oscillospiraceae bacterium
CTTTGCACCGCTTCGCTAATGGAAGGCAATGCAAAGCCTATTGCAACTACCTTTTCGTTTTCATCGAGAATTACGGAAACGAATTTGACGTCGACCATTAACTTGAAGTTAGAAATAAGTGCCTTCTTGGTATCTTCAATCATGGGCACGGTGCCGTAAAGCTTTGAATAGGCGTCGTCGACCAAGGCAAAAAACTGATCGGCGTAAAGCTTGATGAATTCGTTGATGTTGCGGCTCTTGTCGAAATGCAAATTGTAGCGCTTCATGAGCATATCCGTCATGCGCTTGATGCGATCGTCGGGATCATTGAGGCGATACAGACGAGATTCCAGCCAATCGACGTCCTTGGTGTAACCACAACCTTCAATGAGGCGTTGGTAGTAAGAGTAATTGTACTGCTCTTCGAACGTGGAAAGGTAATCGAAACCCTCGATGAGCAAACCTTCACGCTCTAAGTCGGAAAAACCGAGAGGACCAACGACTTCCGTCATGCCCTTGGACCTTGCCCACTCTTCTACCGCGTTGAACAGGGCGTGAGCAACTTCGGCATCGTCGATGCTGTCGAAACGGGTAAAACGAACTCTCTTTTGCCCCCATTTGTCGTTGGCGGCGTGTTGCAATATGCCGGAAATTCGACCAACTACCTTTTTGCCGTCATATGCCAAATAGTAAACTGCTTCCGCTTGCTGATAATAAGCGTAAGTCTTTTTGAAAATTGCCATTTCGTCGCTATACAAAGGCGGAACGAAATAGGGATTGTTTTTGTACAAATCAAGCGGGAACTCTACAAACTGTTTGCGTTGCCGACGAGTTTTGACTTCTTGTATTTCTATCATTTTCTCCTCCTGTACGATAACTTGATGCTAACAAAAAGAGTACTACTCCATTTTACTTGATGATACCACTAAAAAGTCAACGGAAAGTAAACAAAAGTGAAGTATCATAATAATTACCTTTTCATCTTCGTTTTTTCTGCCAAAAACGCCCCCTTTAGAGCAAGCATTTGCAAACAAAAATAACGAAGTAAACAAACAAAACAAAAGGGACGATAACTAGCAGAGTGCTTTTTACTTGAGCACCTTTTTTATTATGCTGCATTGCATTCCTTTTGGCAAAGCATTTAACAAAAGCAGCAAAAAGTTGCGGTTAATGTTATAAACGAACTTGGGATGCTTGGCGTTCATTACCTTGACCGCCTTGCGTGCAAGCTTGCTAGCAGGAATGCTACGCGCCTCGACGCTGTTAACGATTTTTTTGAAACGCTCCGCGTTGCATGAATACAGCTGCGTTTTGTTGCAAAACCTATCCAGCGCATCGGTGGAAGCGCCCAGCATATTAGTGGAAACTGCTCCTGCGCGAATAACGGAAACGGACACGCCCAAAAGCTGCAATTCCATGCGAAGCGAATAGGCGTACTTGTCCAAAGCCGCCTTTGTGACGGCGTAAATACCGGTAAAAGGAAGAGGATCTAACGGGGCAAGTTCGCTTGTGGTAATTACCACTCTACTGCCGCTTTTCAGCATTGGCAAAAAGGTTTTGTTGACCAAATACGCCCCTCTTACGTTTACGTTGAAGATGGTATCGAAATGGTCAACGGACATTTCTACAAGGGAATCCATAGAGTAAATGCCGGCAAAATGCATTACCGCAAACAACTCGTCTGTAACTGCGGAAACCTGCTCGAAGGCGTTTTGAACGCTCGCTTCGTCGGTGATATCTGCTTGCAAAGGTATAACGCCGTCGTCCTCCGAACTACAAACGGTCTTGTCCAAAGCGAAAACGCCGTATCCTTGTTGCCTTAACAAACTAACCGTGGCGCTGCCCATACCTCCGTAAGCGCCCGTGACCAATACATACTTCATTTAGTCCTCCCGTAAGAATAATCGGGCGTGAAATAACCTGTGTGCTACTTTCCGACGCCCGACGAACCGAACCTGCGACAAAACGCCGCAAGACTAATTATTAAACTAATCTGCCGATTGCAATTTGGCAGTTTGGTCAGCAAGGCGCAAAGCCTCGACCATGTCGCCGATGTCGCCGTTCATAAAGTTTTCGATTGAATACAACGTTAAACCTATGCGATGATCCGTTACACGACCTTGCGGGAAATTGTACGTGCGAATACGCTCGCTACGATCGCCCGTGCCGACTTGGCTCTTACGCGCGGCGGCGTACTCGGCATCGGCTTGAGTTTGATAGTAATCGTACAATTTGGATTTGAGAATGTTCATTGCCTTTTCTCTATTTTTGATTTGGCTGCGTTCGTCTTGGCAATTGACGACGATGCCTGTTGGCAAGTGCGTGATGCGAATTGCCGACTCCGTTTTGTTGACGTGCTGACCGCCTGCACCGCTACTGCGATAAGTGTCTATTTTGAGATCCTTGTCCAAAATTTCAATGTCCACGTCGGGGGCTTCGGGCAAGACAGCAACGGTAATGGTACTGGTGTGAATGCGGCCTTGACTTTCCGTATCGGGAACGCGCTGAACGCGATGCACGCCGCTTTCAAACTTGAACTTGCTGTACGCACCTTCGCCCACGACCATAAAGCTGCCTTCCTTTAAGCCGCCGAGTTCGTTTTCTTCCACGTCAATCTCTTCGATTTTCCAGCGATTTTTTTCGGCAAACATGTAATACATGCGGCGAATTTCGTTGGCGAATAACGCCGCTTCTTCTCCGCCAGCGCCTGCGCGCACTTCTACTATTACGTTCTTGTCGTCGTTGGGATCTTTGGGCAGCAAAAGGACTTTGAGCTGTTCGTTAAGCTCTTCGATGTGCTTTTTTTGCAAGCCGATATCTTCGTGCAGCAAGGCAAGCATTTCTTTGTCCGTTTCCTGCTCCACCGTTTCGAGGTTGGCAGTCAATTCTTCTTGCGCCTTTTTGTACTCTCCGTAACATTCTACTATGGGAGTAAGTCCGCTATGCTCCTTGACAAGCTTTTTCCACGAATTATTGTCGGCAATTACTTCCGGCTTGGATATCTCTTCCGTTAAAAAATCGTAACGTTGAACGATTTTATCTAATTTTTCTGTCATAACTCTCCTTGTTGAGTTGCGCTGCGCTTGGTAATCATATTAAAACAAGCAGGCGCGTTGTGTGTGTGATGATGGCAAAAATACCTTGATAAACGTCAAATGTCTTGCGGCTTGGCGCCGCTTGCTTTTGACTGCAAAAAACATCCTTCTTAATGAGGAAGATCATCCTTTTTGGTTACGAGGGCTATCCTGTCGTTACCGCCGTAATCCTTGAGTACGTCAACTTGAAATTCGCCATCGAAAATTTGCCTGATGGAATCAGCTTGATCGTAGCCTATTTCCATGACAAGCACACCGCTGTTTTTGAGATGTTTATTGACGTTGTCGGCTATTATTCTATAAAAACGCAATCCATCGTTTCCGCCGTCCAAAGCAAGACGAGGCTCAAAATTCTTGACGGAATTGTCCAGCGTATCTATTACGTCCGTTGCAATATAGGGAGGATTGCACACGATTAGGTCGTACTTGCCTGCGATATGCTCAAACATGTCGCTTTGTACCGTTTTAACCTTGGTTTTGTACTTTTTGGCGTTGTATTTGGCAATTTTTAGCGCGGCAGGGGAAATATCCGCCATGGTTACGCGAGCACCCTTTTCGGCGGCTATCGTGATGCCGATTGCTCCGCTACCGCAGCACAAATCCAGAACCTTGCCGTTTTGTCCGACACGCTTGAGTGCCTGTTCCACAACCAGTTCGGTATCCATGCGAGGAATGAGCACGTTGTTGTCGACGTAGAAATCCCGTCCGTAAAACTCTTTGCAAGACAGCACGTAAGCAATGGGCTCACCGAATTCTACCCTTTGCTTCATCTTTTTGAGACGCAAAAGCCATCCGTAAGGTATTTTGAGAGGTCTATCGGCATACTCGATGCCTATCTTGAGAATGGCGCACGTGAGCCAATTGACGTCCGTGTGGCCAACTTCCTGCAGCAAGCCGCTTTGTGCAACAGCCTCCTTGAATTCCTGCATGGTGATGGGCTCCGGAAATTTTGTTTCGGGCAAAGTGGTATCCGCATCCATTTGAAGAACCGTTTGGAAAGCCGTAATTGCAACGCGACACATTGCATCGGTGGGCTCCTTGGTAGTTAAGCGTTGAAACTGTTTGCCAAGCCACTTGAGAGGACGGAACAAAAAGAAATCGGTACGGGCAAGCAGCATAAGCATTTCGTAGCTTATTCCTGCAGTAACGGGTAACAGTGCTATTTTGAGCAATGCCCTAAGCCACCAGTTTTCGTTTGCCAAAAACAAAGTGAAATTGCACGCCGCACAAACGATGTCCAACACCATCATGAGCACTACGGACAGCACAACGACGAACACGATGAAACTGGTGCCGCATCTGTCGTGATAGCGACTGCACTTTTGCACGTTTTCGACGGTGAGAGGCAGTTCGCTTTCGTAACAAGCAATGGTTTTGTGCTCGGCTCCGTGGTACATGAACACGCGCTTGATTTCTTTCATTTGCGAAACGCCCACCATGTAGCCGATTAGCACCAGCATTTTTGCAACGCCCTCGATGAGAGATTTGAGCCACACGAACGAAGTGTCGTCAATGCCGATGTTGCACAAGGCGAAAATTCCCCTCGTTATTGCCGTAGGCAACACGATGAACAAACCAACGGCAAGCACTACGCCAAGCAACATTGAAACGCTCATCATCCAACCCATACCGTTGCCGTCGGACGTGCCTATTTCTTCTTCCACCATTACTTCGGCGGATTTACCTATTATTTTGGTGCCGTCTATTAACGAAATAACCAAATTGACTATTCCGCGCAAAAACGGAACTTTGCGATACCAAGGCTTGACTGTGGGCAAACGCGTAGACTCAACGCGAATTTCACCAAGCTCGTCGGCAACTGCCAACGCCATGGACGATTCGCCGCGCATCATTACGCCCTCAATTACCGCCTGACCGCCTATTTTTGTCTTCATTTATACCTCCGAAAATCGGAAAAATGTCCATTACAGTTTATTATAACACATATTTGAACAGTTGTAAAACGTTAAAATATAATCAACAAAAAAGGCAACCAAGACTTCATCTGACGGCAAAAAAGACCCACGCGATTGCTTTTGCGACACGGATGACGACTGTAACGACGACTGTTTGAACTACTGGCGCGACTATTATTCAAATAATACGCACAACTGCCATTAAAATTAGATGCCCGACCGCCCCTTTGATTACCACTTAGGTGCCCGACTGTCCTTTGACTACTACGGCAATTAAAAATCCGCAAGCAAATTGCTTGCGGAAGCGTAACGAAGGCTTACTTGTGCCTAACGGACACAAAAAGCTTTACTTGTTGCCCTTGAGCCAAGAGAACAAGCCTCCTTGCTTGACTTCGTCGACGGATATATCCAATACGCGATAGCCCGTTTCGGCAATTACTTGAGCTAACTTGTCGTAGTCAAGCTCCGTTTTGCTAATAATCGTGGTTCTATTTTTGGAATGGGACGAAGTGACTTTGTTTACGTCGAAATTGCGTCGTATCACGTCGTTGACGTGTGACTCGCACATTCCGCACATCATGCCGTCTATTCTTAATGTCGTTTTAATCATAATTACCCCTTGTTACTTGTTTGTTTTTGCCTTGCACACCTTATTTGAGGCCTTTTTGAGAATGCTTTTTACACTGCAAAGGACCACAGACAAAATAATGCCGACTAATATTGCAATTGTATATCCTATCATAACCCAGGCCTCCTTGCTTGAGATACTTTTTGTGCATGAGCGTACGAATTTTATTAAACTATTCGACCATTCAAACGCAACTATTCGTTAACTGTCGTTGAGCGCATTTGCCGTATTCAATCTTCTTTTGGTTACACACAAAACGCACAACAACGCCAACAAAACTATTTAATAATTGAGCAAGCCCCCGCCGATAACGGGGCGGGGGCTTGAGATTATTACTTACGTTCGTTTTTTTGCGCTTGATGACACATTGCGCAATGACTGCAATCGCAACCGCAATCGCCGGAACATTTACCTTGTTTTCTTCGAACGATTGACGAAATTATTACTCCGGCAACTATTGCCACGCAAAAAACGATGAGTAAAATTTCAAACAACATAGCGTTACGCCCTCGCTTTGATTTGAGATTTTTTGTTGGTTTGCACGATAATTACTATAACTACCGCTGCAACTGCTGCCCACAAGAACGCAGTCCACCAGAATTCGCCTATCGTGTACACTATTGCCGCCACCAAGTAACTCGTGACAAGCCAGAAGAGCAAAGTCCACTTGTAAGTTTTGGAATCGGGCAATTCTGCCTTTGCCGTTGCTACTGCGGCAAAACACGGAATTGTGGTCATGTTGAAAGCAATGAAGGCAATAAGTCCTGCGGGTGTGATGCCGGTGGCGTTAATCATTGCCACTACTGCATCGATTCCGTCTTCGGCAC
>CAYYTD010000015.1:6455-15533 GCA_964474475.1 uncultured Oscillospiraceae bacterium
GGGATGAGCTGCTGCAAGGCATGCAGCCAACGTTGCAAAGGTTGCAATAACGTTTTCCTTGGCGATAAGTCCGGCTACCGCCGCTACAACGAATACCCAACCGAATTCGCCAAGTTGACTTCCGAAGCCTACCGGAGTAAGCAACGGTTGCAGTAACTGCGCAAGGCCGGCAAGAATACTGTCGTTGATTTGTTCGTCCGCAAGGAACTGCCATTGGAAAGAGAAGTGAGTGAGAACCCAAATTACGATTGTGGAAGCCACAATGATGGTGAAAGCTTTCTTAACAAAGTGCTTTGTTTTGTCCCACAAGTGCAACATTAAGTTCTTGAATTGCGGTGCGTGATAAGCAGGCAATTCCATAATAAACGGAGGAACTTCACCCTTCATGGTGGTGTTGCGCATGAGCAATACGCTAACGATAGCTACCACGATGCCCAGCAAATACATGCCGTAGGTGATGAGATCTGCGCTGCCACCGCCCCAATAGCGGCTGACTATTGCGCCTGCAACTGCCGTTAAAATAGGCAACTTGGCGCCGCAAGAGAAGAAGGGAATTACACGAACCGTTGCTGTGCGTTCCTTTTCGTCGGCAAGCGTACGAGTGTTGATCATTGCGGGTACCGAGCAACCGAAGCCCATGATCATGGGCATGAATGCTCTACCAGAAAGGCCGAATTTGCGGAACATTCTGTCAAGAATAAACGCAATACGAGCCATATAGCCGCTATCTTCCAAAATGGAGAAGAACAGGAACAATACCAAAATGGGAGGCAAGAAGGACAATACTGCCGCTAAACCGTCGATAATACCGTTGTTGATGAGTCCGACAGCCCAGTCTGCCATGCCGCTTTCTTCAACTCCGCCTTGAATCCATCCAAACAATTCGCCAACGAGCATGTCGTTCCAAATGTTGTTGATGATTACACCGGGGGAATTGATGTGTCCGTCGTACACGGTGGCAAGCCATCTTGCGCCATACGTTAGTATCGGTTCGCCCGATTCTTCATCGATTATCACTTGTCCGCCTTCGTCGTGCTCAACCATGCTGTCGATGTCGGCAAGGGGAGTCATCCAACCGTCGCCAAAACCGTTGGTGAACAATAGGTTTTCGGAGAAGGTGAGGTGGAAAATGAGGAAGAGTACCAGCAAGAAGATGGGAATACCCCACACTTTGTGCGTAAGAACCTTGTCGATTTTGTCCGACTTGGTCATCTTGACACGCTCTTTATTTTTGTGTTCTACTACTACTGCAAAATTTTTGGATATGTACTTGTACCTTGCATCGGCAACCAACGCTTCAAAATCGGTGCCGAAAACGTCGTCGGAAAAGGTTTCCTTGAATTCGTCCACCATTTTAACGGTGTCTTTGTGCATTTCCACTTCGATACTGTCGTTTTCGACAAGCTTAATGGCGTGGAAAAGAGGATTTGCAACCGATTGCCCCTTGAGTGCGATGCGAACGTCGCCAATGAGGTGGGAAATGGGAGAGCCGTCTAACACGGTTGCACCCTTGCGAGGTTGTTTGCTTGCCTCAAACGCCCTGTCCATCAATTCCTTCAAGCCCGTTTCTTTGAGGGCGGAAATTTTGATTACGGGAACGCCAAGACGTTTTTCAAGTTCTCTTTCGTTAATTTTGTCCCCTGCCTTTTCAACCGCGTCCATCATGTTGAGAGCCACGACCACGGGAACGTCGATTTCCATTATTTGCGTGGTAAGGTACAGGTTACGCTCCAAGTTGGTTGCATCAACAATGTTGATTACGCAATCGGGCTTTTCGTCCAAAATGTAGTTGCGAGCAATAACTTCCTCCGGAGTGTAAGGCGAAAGCGAATAAATGCCCGGCAAGTCTACTATAGAAATGGGTTCGGCACATTTCTTGTAAACGCCCTCTCTTTTGTCTACAGTGACACCCGGCCAGTTGCCGACGTGAGCGGTCGATCCCGTGAGGCTGTTAAACAACGTCGTTTTGCCACAGTTGGGATTGCCCGCCAAAGCAAATCTCTTCATTAGTCTTGTACCTCCATGGTTACGCATTCCGCTTCCGTTTTGCGAAGAGTAAGTTCGTAATTGCGAACGGTAATTTCGATGGGATCACCAAGCGGAGCACGCTTACGCATGTAAATTTGTGCGCCGGGAGTGATACCCATGTCGAACAGGCGACGTTTGATGCGTCCTTCGCCGCCTACCGCTTTTACTACGCCGCTGTCGCCAACGGCAAAAGTATCTAACGTTTTTTGCATACTATTCTCCTTTTTTTCTTCTTTATTTACGCTACGAATATTTTTGTAGATAAATTACTGTCCAATGCAACGCGGCCGTCCTTTATTTTACAAACGACGCTACCACCACTTGCGCTTAACACGACTACTTCGCCGTTGATGGTGATGCCAAGACTTTCCAAGTGCTTCTTGAGCTTGTCGTCGGCTGCGATGCGAACTATTTTGAGTTCTTTGTTGAGAGGTGCGAGTACTATCGGCATGCGATACTCCTCCTTTAATGTATTCGATCGCAAGCGGAAAACCGCTTGCAACCGTGTGATTGAAGATTTGACGACGATAACGCAGTCCCTTGACGAATATCGCCGCGCCTGCCGCAATTATCGTTGCAACGGGCGCCACAGTAATGCTTTGGTTGTTTCAGTCGTAGTTCAACAGCCAATGACTGCCGACGAAACGGATTTAGGAAGGAGGAACGTTTTGACCGACTGAAAACCAAGCAAAATGTGAACAAAACTTCACTTTCGCATTGATTATAGCACCGCAGTTTGGTTCTGTCAACAAAATACGTGAACTTTTTTTCATATTTTTGCAACTTTTTTACTTGCAATTTGCTTGGCTTTGTAGTACAATGTCTTTATAATAAGGTATTGTATACTTTGCAGAAAACCTTGTCGTAATAACGATGTGCGCACCACTGCAAAGTGAAACCGCCTTGAACGCGGCAAGATCAACGATGCTGCCGCGCTTTCACTACAAACCAAAACAAAACAATTAAAATAAAACTAATTGACGGAAAAGATAATGGCAAAAACTATAAGGCAACCTCAACAAGAAAGGTCTAACGAAAAGAAAAACAAAATAATAGAGGCAAGTTACAAGGTTTTTGCCGAGGTGGGCTACCACAGCGCAAGCACTCCGTTAATTGCCAAGCGCGCGGGAGTTTCGACGGGTATCGTGTACAGCTACTTTACCGACAAGCGCGACATTTTGTTGCACGTGTTGAAAATTTACATTGACGATGTATCGAAACCCATTGAAGACACCATTGCAAAAGTTACCGCGCCCATCGATTACGATACCGCGGTGACGAAGTTGCTGTCCACCACCATTAAGTTACACAAAGACAACCAACATTTGCACAACACGCTGCACGCGCTTGCGGTAAGCGACGAGGACGTTAATGCGGAATTCTTGATGTTAGAAGACAGAATTACCGACAGCATCTACAACAAGCTCGTTTCGCTGGGAGAAAACGAAGAATCGTTGAAGGAAAAAATTCACCTTGCAATGAATTCGATACAATCCTTTGCTCACGAATACATTTACGACAAACACAAGTACCTCGATTATCCGTCGATGAAGAAAATAGTTTGCGACATGGTAGTGTCCTTGTTTGAACGCAAATAGCATTCCACATTGCAACGCAATTAACCCAAACAGCAAAAGATCTAAACCACAACACAACGACAACAAGTAAAAAGCCGAGAAGGACAACAACAGTCCGACTCGGCTTTATTTTTCAATATTAACTATACTAATTATGCTTGACTACACTAATTACTCTTAACGCCCATTCGCCCTTCAAATCCACGCCTTGATGCCGTCACGGAAAATTACAGCCATTTTGCGCGAGAAATTTCCTTCTTGGCGGCAGTTTCTAACCGCTCGTTGGAGGAGGGAAGGGGAACTTTCATTGAGGATATATCCAAAAGAACGAATTTTGGCTCGTTATTTTTGAAAATAACTACGCATCCTTCCTCTTCCGCCTGACGCGCCACTTGAGAAAAGTTTTGGTTGGCTTCGCTCATGGAAACTATTTGATTGCTGTCTATCATCATAACAAAACACCTATATGCCGAACGGCGCTTGCGCAGAATTATCTGCACAAAGCGTCGCACGGGTTGAGTAGTAAAAACTACGAATGGATTGACTATTGTAAATTAGGAAAGACGAATGTCGCGTTCGGTATCGAATACGGAAACCTTTTCTACGTCGAAATCGAGATAAATGTTCGTTTCGCAGAAATCTTCGGGAACGGCAACGTTAACTTCCGCTTCAACCTCGATGGTTTTGGGTGAGCCCTTGGGTGCATCGGCAGGAGCGGGAACTTGCTGACGAACTACGCACACTGCAAAACGTTCTTTGCCGTAATTAGCAATGTGTTTTACCGTTGCGGGAATGCCGCCGTCGCATACTACTTGAACGGTGTAAGGATCGAAACGAACGGACAAAGTTTGATCGAACACTTCTCTTCCGCCGCCGCTGATAATACGAGAGGCAACTGTCGACGAGCAAACGAACTTGCAACCTGCAACTTCCAAATAGTACTCAAAGTCTTTAACCTGCTTGATCTTTCCGTTGATTTCCTTGGCAACGGTAATCTTTTCTCGGGTAAGCTTGGCGCGGAGGGCGCTTTGTGCTGCAAGAGGTTCAACAACCACTTCGCCTTCGCGCTCCAACGAGATTTGTTTGAAGTCGATAGCAATGCCGATTTGCTTGCCAATGGTGAGATCGACATCGGCATCGGCAATGGCAAACAAAACTCTATCGGCAACTTGCAAGTGAGCAAGCCTTGCGCCGTTGACGTTTTCTTCTTCGATAACGGCAGCTTGAATTTCGCCGCCAAAGGAAATTGCTGCAGTGGGAATTGCCACCTTGTAAATGCCGTTGGGCGCCTGAATTGCATCCGGCAAAACGAGATCGGCACCAACAACCTTCAACTTGCCGTTGGTAACGGCTCCGTCAACGACGATTTGAGAAGGAATACGCGGAGCAATGTTGTCTTCCGTTTCGGCATCGAACACGCGCAAGTGTTCCAAACCCATGGAGATTTCGATAATTTGACCGATTTCGTACTCCGTCCCTGCAAGAGCCTTGATGATGACTCTCGTGGGGCTTTCGCCAACAACGTCTTCACTGTCGAGGTTGAAGTCGGCAAAAATTTGACATTCCGTACCGAGTTCTTCGATGTGGAATACGCGGCACTTTGCTTTGAATGGATAACGCTCGGGATCGTTGGAGATGTGCTCTGCACGAATACCCAAAACGACAGGCTTTTGACCGTCCAAATACTTGCGATCTGCCTTGTTGAAGTAACTACCAGGAACGTCGAGAGAAACGGCGGTGTTGTCGAAACTTACGTTTACTTGGTCTCCCTTGAGGAGCAACTTTCCGTTGTAGAAGTTCATTTGCGGAGTGCCGATGAAGCCTGCAACGAATTTGTTGGCAGGGAAGCGATACAAATTGCGCGGAGTATCTATTTGTTGAACGAAACCGTCCTTCATTACTACGATGCGCGTACCCATTGTCATTGCTTCAACTTGGTCGTGCGTTACGTAAATGAAGGTTGTTTGCAACTTGTGATGCAATTTGGAAATTTCCGAACGCATTGCAGTACGCAACTTGGCATCCAAGTTACTGAGGGGCTCGTCCAAAAGGAATACTTTGGGCTCACGAACGATTGCTCTACCGAGAGCAACACGCTGACGTTGACCACCACTCATTGCCTTGGGTTTGCGATCGAGATATTCCGTTATGCCCAAAATTTCCGCAGCTTCGCGAACCTTGCGGTCGATTTCTTCCTTGGGAACTTTGCGCAACTTGAGACCGAACGCCATGTTTTCGTAAACGGTCATGTGAGGATAAAGTGCGTAGTTTTGGAAAACCATTGCAATATCTCTGTCCTTGGGTTCCATGTCGTTAACCAACTGGTCGCCAATGAACAATTCACCGGCGGTAATTTCTTCCAAACCGGCAATCATACGAAGAGTGGTAGATTTGCCGCAGCCGGAAGGACCTACGAAAACGATAAATTCCTTGTCTGCAATATCCATACAAAAGTCGTTAACGGCCTTGACTCCGTTGGGATATACTTTGTAAATGTGGTTGAGTTTTAAATTTGCCATATATTCCTCCGTTTTGAAATATAAATTACTTGTTTTGTGCCGAAGAGGCTTTCGGCAATGCAACGCAAAGGATAATTGTCGCCTGTGCAACACTATATAATTATAAACGGACAAAAATGCGTTGTCAATACTTTCTGAAAAATTTGTAAACACAAAATGTAGGATAAATTTATCCTACATCATTACAAAAATGCCACTTGCTGTAATGCGCGAAGGCGCCCATTTGCTTAACCTAATCTCCACGATTGCAAGGCGGCAAATGAGTCGTTGCAGTTGCGTGACAATTGCACCACTATCACCAAGACGAACGCCTCAAATAGTTGAACAATACTACCGTTATTGTTTAATCTATACGGTATTGACAAAAATCGGCGTTTATGTAATAATCAAAGCAAGAAAGTCGGCAACGGCAAGTTGAGCCAACCGACTCAATAGAAAAAAGGAGAAATAATCATGGCAAAGAAAAAATCGAAAAAACAAACCAACCTTGTAATCAACTTGGTAATAATTGCGCTGAGCGTGCTCATTGTCTGCACGTTATTCATGCCCGTATACACTCACAAACTCGACAATATGTTTACAGGATCCAGCTCGTCAAGCACGACCGGTTCGGACGTTATTGCGGCCACCTTTGCAAGCGAATATTCTTCAGACTTGTCAACCGGAACAAATTCCCTCGTTGCGCTTAAAAATTCGGAAGAAAACGGATTTGTGGCAACCGTAAGTTGCTGGGCTTACTTTTTGACCATCGTTGCCGCTGCAGCTTTGGCAGTATTTGCATTGCTTGGTTTGCTCGGCATAAAATTTGACGTATTTACGTTAATTTGCGGTGCCGCAACCCTCTTGCTCGGCATCATTGCAGCAATATTCATCATGATAACCGCAGGTAAATTCGGCTCGGTTGACCTTGGTTCCCTCGTTTCGGCAAAAACCGTTGCCGCAATTGGCGCATATATACTTTTTGCCGGCTTGATTGCAGGCGGAGCAGCAGTATACTCCGCAAAGAAATAGTTTTGCACACCAAAGCAAAAACACTGCCAAAACGCAAACTACAAGCCCACAAAAGCTAAATAACAATTCGGCAAACGCAAAAATAATAATCCGACAAATGCAAACCCTCCGTCACGCAAGCGACGGAGGGCTTATTTTGTTCTAAAATACATTACGATTAACTATCCCTTCAATTTAGCAACGTATCTTTCAAGTTGCTCGATAGTTTTACTCTTGACGGAGGCTTTACCGACGAGATCGTTGAGGTAATCCCAAAACAGGGTGGTCAGGCTGTCTTCCCAAATATTGAACAGCGTCGTGGGCGGATTGGAACCGGCAAGCACGAGCCCTATGTTCTCCATAACCTTTACCATTACGCCGTCGATCGACTTGCGAGTGAGTACAACGTTGAAGTTGTCGTACTTGCACAACAAATTGACCATATTTTCGAGATGGGCAACTAACTCTTCCTTTGTGTAGTAGGCAGGATAGCCAATCAGATCGCTCATAGGCACGGCAACCTTGCCTGACTCTACACGGCGAACGGAAGGCAATTGTAAAATTTCGGTGTACGTTTTACCGCTTGAGACGAGAGCCTCGACGGCGGAGGACGCGCAAGCGTGCATTTCTTTAACGCAATCGTCACCTACTCTATCTGCCATGCTTTGCACCACTTGCAACGGCATAGTGGACAGCGACGGGCTACAATTGAAGCTTATGCAACTGGCGTCGAGAGTGTTAAAGTGGCGGTAAGCTTCGACGAAATCGGAGCAATTGCCCTTTTTGTACACCCTCATGAGCGGCTTGCACAGCATCAAATAATCGTTAAATTCGCTTTCGATGGATTTTGCAGCGTTTTCATCGAAAATGAGAGCGCTAAGCGCGTTTTGAGTGTGCGCCTTGACGGAAGAAGAGGTTACTGCGCTGTGATCTTTGGCAACGAGCAGCGTGCGGCGGTAAATTCCGTCCCTCAACTTGGGATAATAGTAAGGAGATATTTCGCCGGACATGTAAAGCGGCCACCAGGTACGCAAGGAATCGAGCATTGCGGTGGTATTATTTGTAGGAGTATGGATAATCTTGATCCTTCCGCCAAGGGAGATGTATTTAGTCAAAAGCGAATTCCACTTTTTCATAAACAAAGGATCTTCGAGAGTCCAGCCAAAGTCTTCGTCGGTACAAATGTAAACTTCCGGCGGATTGCTCATGGAGCAAAGATCGCGGAAAAACTCAACTGCACTTTCACGCTTGCCTTCGTTTCCGTAAAACAACGTTACCTGCTTTTGCTCTTCCTTGGAGCGCTTTGCTACGATGGGATAGCCGGACGGTTTGCCGGTGAAACTGCTAATTTCTTTTAACAACTGCACCACTCCGTCGTATTCGACGGAATCGGAATCTTCGGCAAGCCAATCCATTATTAACTCTTTGGTTCGTTCGACGTCTTCGGGCAAAGACTCTCCGTTGCAAATGAGATCGGCAAGTGTTCTACGTTGAAATTCATCCGTTACGCTTTTGGCAAAATATTCCGCAACAGGCTCCACAAATGGCTGGTTTTTTGGCAATCCGCGCTTGCCCGCCCTTATCCTTCCCACGTAAGAGGGATCGAAAAACAAAACACTTCCAAGCACGCTGTTGCTTGTGCCGGTTATTTTCATTAATAGATCGAGTTTGTTTGCTATCACGACGCTTTTCCTTTTTTGACACAGGCATGAAGATTACGTTAGAGAAAAACCATGCCGTTATTCGATTGTATTTTTAACATTATAAGGGATATTTTCATTTCTGTCACTACTTTTTCCGCCCGATTTGCATTTAAGCGGGTAATTTTACATAAATGATGGAATATTTAACAAACGTTTAACAAATAGCGGATGAATTGCCGTGGACGAGAGGGCTTTTGCTTAGCGCGTCTGAAGGCTACCGAATGGGCAAAGCAGCGGCTGCACTTTGTGGCGCTTAACGTT
>CAYYTD010000016.1:0-15266 GCA_964474475.1 uncultured Oscillospiraceae bacterium
GGGCGCCCCTTCGGCCTCTTGGGTATTTCTCCAAATCCGATATGATAGCGACGTATTTCAATCGCTTAGCTATTTTAGCACAAAAAAAGTCACAAGTAAAGTATTTTGCAATATTTGTTGCAAACTTTTTGCGCAAGCGGGCGGCGTGGCGACAAAACAACCCGTCCGCAATGCCATTCACGGGCGCCCTTCGCCGCGTGTTTCCCTTTGTTTTGGCAAAACAAACGCCCTCAAAATCCGCAAGTTCTTACAAAACTTTTACTTGATTATTCCTCCGTGCAATGGTATAATCTATATCGTAGGCAATAAAATGATATTTTAGTAGAAGTGATGCGGCTTTGCAATGGGCGCAACCGTGCAAGTTCAAGGGTGTTCGTGTGGTCGCATGCGTAAATAGATTAAAAGGAGAAGAGCAATAATGGAAAAATTGCGCGAAAAGAAAGGATTTATTTGTGATATGGACGGTGTCATATACCACGGCAATACGCTGCTCCCCGGCGTCAAGGAGTTTGTCGAGTGGTTGCAGGCAACGGGCAAAAACTTTTTATTTTTAACAAACAACAGTCAAAAGTCTCCCAAAGAGTTGCAACAAAAGCTTGCTCGCATGGGGCTCAAAGTAAGCGTGAAAAATTTCTACACTGCAGCGCTTGCCACGGCAAGTTTTTTAAAGAGTCAGGGCGCAAGCACTGCGTACGTAATAGGTGATGCAGGGCTCACAAACGCACTGTACGACGTAGGCATCACTCTCAACGACGTCGATCCGGAGTACGTGGTCATCGGCGAAACGGAAAACTACAATTTTGAAAGTATAAAAAAGGCAACGGTGCTGGTCAACAAGGGCGCCAAGCTCATCGGTACCAATAGCGACATTACAACCCCCACCGAGCGCGGCGAAGTTCCTGCGTGCAAGGCGTTGGTAGCTCCCGTCGAGTACGCCACGGGCAAAAAGGCGTATTACGTAGGCAAGCCCAATCCTCTCATGATGCGCGCCGCAATGGAGCGTTTTCACGAGGTAGACATTCACTCGCAAGACGTAGCAATGATAGGCGACCGTATGGATACGGACATCGTCGGCGCTATCGAGTCCGGTCTCGATTCCGTTTTGGTGCTTTCCGGCGTGTCCACAAGGCAAACTATCGAAAAGTTCCCTTACCGCCCCAAGTATGTTCTCGGCGGAGTAGGCGATATTCCCTCTCGTTAAGGGTTTGGTAGAAGATATGGCAAGTTTGTTTGCCGCGCGCAAGCAACGTGTCCTTTCAAGTAAATATTTGGTCGATTTGCAGGCAAAAACGTGAGCAGTTTTAGCGCAAATGTTCACACAAGGAGTGCGGTCTGCGGCGGTTTTTTGGGTTGATTTCAGCTTTGCGTGCTAATATATGGGCATAAAGCGGCTTATCGGGAAAGTTTTCTCCTCTTAAGTATAATAATTAGCACACAAGGATGTTCGATAATCTCCAGTCGGCACCGCCGATAAGCCGTTTTTCTCCTTTTGCTAGCAAAACGACGAGGGTATTCCCCGTCTTTTTGTTTATTAAGCGCATTGTGTTGGTTTTGGTAAAGATATGTGGAATTCATTGCTTAACAAAATTAAAGAGTCTTTAATATCCGTGCTGCCGGTGGTGGCATTGGTGCTCGTCATGTGCGCCACGCCGCTCGTAAGCTTCACCTCTCAAGAGTTGTGGGCTTTCGGCATATCTTCCGTGCTGCTTATTATCGGCATCGGTTTGTTCAATCTGGGCGCGGATATTGCCATGACGCCTATGGGCGAGTACATGGGCGGCGGCTTGGTCAAGTCCAAAAAGAATTGGCTGCTGCTCGTTGTTTGCTTTGCCATGGGAGTGCTTATTACCGTTGCCGAGCCAGATTTGTCCGTCTTGGCAGAGCAGGTTGCGGCAAAAATAAATTCCACCGTACTCATTGTTACGGTAGGCGTGGGCGTCGGCATCTTTTTGGTGCTTGCCGTTTTGCGTATCGTGTTCAAATTACCCCTTTCGCAAATGCTCATGTTTTTCTATCTGTGCCTGTTTGCGTTAACGGCAGTTTTGGTCGATAGCGGCGGCGTAGATTTCCTTCCCCTGTCCTTCGATAGCGGCGGTGTAACCACCGGCCCGATAACCGTTCCTTTTATCATGGCTTTGGGCATAGGAATTTCGCAAACCATCGGCGGCAAAAACGCTAGCGAAAACAGCTTCGGTTTGGTTTCCCTTTGCTCCATCGGCCCCATTCTTGCGGTAATGGCTCTTGGCCTTGTCTCCTCGGGCGACATGGTCTACGAAACCCCCAGTTACGCCGTTGCCGATAACCTTCTTGCCGCCTTCGGGCAAACGGCAGTGGGCGTCGTGGGCGAAGTTGCGTTGGCTCTCGGCTTGATAGTTGCCTTTTTCTTGCTACTGCAATTCACCGTGCTCAAACTGCCCCGCACCAAAATTTATCGTATAGCCGTCGGCATTGCGTATACCTTCGTGGGGCTGGTTATGTTCCTCACGGCGGTCAGCGTCGGCTTTATGCCCATCGGCTACAAGCTTGGCGAGCAGCTCGGGCAGTCTAATCCCGCCATCGTCATCGCTTTCGGCGTGGTAATAGGCATGGTGGTCGTCTTGGCAGAGCCTGCGGTGCACGTGCTTAACAAGCAGGTCGAAGAGGTCACCAACCGTGCTATAAGCAAAAAGTCCATGACCATTGCCCTGTCCGTCGGCGTAGGCATTTCCATCGGCTTGTCCATGCTTCGTATTTGGCAAGGGTTCAGCATTTTGTATTACCTTATTCCCGGTTACATTTTGTCACTGGGGCTCAGCTTCTTCGTTCCCAAAATGTACACGGCAATCGCCTTCGATAGTGGTGGCGTTGCCAGCGGACCGCTCACCTCCAGTTTCATTTTGCCCATGGCAATAGGCGTTTGCGGCAGCCTTGGCGGAAACGTTCTCACGGATGCCTTCGGTATAGTGGCAATGGTGGCAATGACGCCGCTCATCACCATTCAATTGCTTGGCTTCCGCGCCATCGTCACACAAAAGGTCAAAAACAAGATTGCTCAAAACCGCATTTTGAATGCCGACGACGAGCAAATTATCGAGTTTATGTAAGGAGGCAACATGGCAAACGTCAAACTTCCTCGTATAAGAAAAAAAACCGCCGATTCCAAGCAGCGTGGCAAAAATCTTGCTCCCGACAAACTTACTTTGCTTATTACCGTTGTTAACCGCACCAAGGCAGAGTACTTTGTAGATTTAATTCAAAGTTTCGGCGCTAATATGCAAATGCAAACTTCCGGCTTCGGCACTGCACGCAAAAACTTTGGCATTATGGAGGCGGACAGCGAAAAGCAGGTCATCTTCAGTGTGTTAAGGCAGGACGTCGTACCCCACGCCATAGAGGTTTTGGAGGAGAAATTTGCCTCCATTCGCGGCGGCAAGGGCATCGCGTTTACCGTTCCTCTCAGCGGAACCATCGGTGTTGCGGCTTACAAATTTTTAGGGAATATTGAACAGTAGGAGGACGACATGAAAGACAAGTTTCAAGTTATATTTTGTATAGTTAACGCGGGGTTCTCCGACGAAGCAATGGCTGCTGCTCGTGAAGCAGGCGCCAAGGGTGGCACGGTAATCCACGCAAGAGGCACGGCAAATATTAACGCCGAAAAGATTTTCGGCATATCCGTTCAGCCGGAAAAGGAAATAGTCATGATTTTGGTCAAGGATGACATTCGTGACGAAGTCATGCACGCCCTCTATCGTGGCGTAGGGCTCAAAACCGCCGGCCACGGCATTGCCTTTTGCATGCCCGTAGACGACGTCGTGGGGCTTTCTGTCCACCTTACGCAGGTGCAAGAGGAAGTAACTCAAGAGGCTCAACCTGCCGAACAGGAGGCAAGCGCACCTGTAGAGCAATAACGCGCTTTGCGGTGGCGGCATATGTAGATATTTATAAGTATTTAATAAAATCGTATAATAAAAGCGGCGAAGGCAAAAATGCTTTCGTCGCTTTTGTGTTGGTTGTTTGTGGAATTTGGCGTAAACGCAACGGGCGTTTGCTATTTAGATAGCGGCAAACTCACGTAGGGCATCATTTCGCCAAGGGTATGCACTTCAAATTCGTCGTAGCTTTTGGCAATTATTATTTCAAAGTCCGCCGTGCAAAACTCCGTCATCACCTGCCTGCACACTCCGCAAGGAGGGCAGTAGTCACCTTCGCCGATGGGTGTGTTTTCGTCGTTGCCCACAATGGCAATTGCGGCAAAGTTTCTTTCCCCTTCCGATATGGCTTTGAATATAGCAGTGCGTTCAGCACAGTTGGTGGGGGAAAAGGTGGAGCTTTCAATATTGCAGCCACGGTAAATTTTGCCCTCTTTGGTCAGCAGGGCAGCACCCACCTTCCAATGGGAGTAAGGGGTGTAGGCCATTTTTTGCGCTTCGTAAGCTTCTTTAACGAGTAATTTGTAATCCATTTGCACGCTCCTTGCTTGCCTTTGGCTGGCTTTTGCGCCACGCAATGCAAGCGTTTTCAATTGCGCCGATGTAGCAAAAAAGACGTTTTTGCGTAAAAGGACGTCAGCCGTTTTCGGCGGGAGAACTATTGTAAAACAATTTGGCAACTATGTCAATAGACAAAAGCAACTTTTGCAAAAAAGTAGGTTCAAAAGTGGTAAAATCGGTTGACTAATCGGCGTCTGTGTGGTATCATGATCAAGCACTTCAGTATGGGGTGTAATTTTTTGCGTTAAAATTACGGTCTTTTAGACGTAAAATTATAGGAGAATCAGAGTTATGGCAGCAAAAAAAGGTAATAGAGTCAAGGTTGTTCTCGCTTGCACGGAATGCAAACAACGCAATTACGACACGTACAAGAACGGCAAAACCACCACTGATAGGCTCGAGTTCAACAAGTATTGCAAATTCTGCAAAAAGCATACCGCTCACAAAGAAGCTAAATAAGGAGAGATACGGTAATGGCAGCGCAACCCAAAGCAAAAAAACAAGGCAAATTGGGCAGATTCTTTTCCAAAAGTTGGTCCGAACTCAAAAAAGTAACTTGGCCCACGTTCAAAACGGTAGTTAAAAACACGGGCATCGTTTTGCTTGTAGTTTTGTTCTTCGGAGTTATCATTTTCGGCGTAGACGTATTGTTCTCTTTCCTTATCGGATTGGCAAAATAAGAAGGCTGATATATGAGTGAATCCAACAATGCAAAATGGTATATACTTCACACGTATTCGGGGTATGAAAGTCTTGTAAAAAAGAGCATCGAGCAAATCGTTGAAAACAGCGGCTTGCAAGACGTAATTTTGGACGTAAAAATACCTACCGAAACGCTTATCGAGGAAAAAAACGGCAAGCGCAAAGCGTACGAAGCCAAAGTTATGCCCTGCTACGTATTCATCAAGCTTGTATATTCGTCTCAGCTGTGGTTTACTCTTACCAACACGCGTGGCGTCACGGGTTTTGTCGGTCCCAACGGAAAGGCATGGCCCTTGGAAGAAGACGAAGTAAAGCGTTTGCGTCTTGAAGAACGCGTGGTCAATTTCGACGTAGCAATCGGAGACAACGTTACGGTGGTTTCCGGTCCTTTCGAAGGGCTGGTGGGCGTCGTAAAAGAGATAGACGACTTGCATCAAAAAGCTCAGGTTCTGCTCAATATGTTCGGGCGTGAAACGTCCGTGGATATGGACTTTGTCCAAATCGAAAAAATCAATTCGCCCGTTATAGTGGAAGAGGAAGAATCTGAACCGCAACAATAACGGCGAGTGTATTTCGTCCAATCGTTTGGGACGTAACAAACAAGCGAAAATATGGGAGGCGCAAGCAAAACTAATAGGCGTGCGCCGTGTAACCACGAATAGGAGGAAATCATCATGGCAAAAAAGGTCACGGCAGTTGTAAAACTTCAACTCCCGGCAGGAAAAGCTACTCCGGCGCCCCCGGTTGGCTCGGCTTTGGGTCCTCACGGAATTAACATTCCCGGTTTCACCAAGGATTTCAACGCTAAAACTGCAGACAAAGCGGGTCTTATCATTCCCGTAATCGTAACAATCTATCAAGATCATAGCTTTACTTTCATTCTCAAAACTCCGCCCGCACCCGTGCTCATCAAGAAGGCATGCGGCATCGAAAGCGGCAGTGCAACCCCCAACAAAACGAAAGTAGCCAAAATCACTCACGCGCAAGTCGAAGAAATTGCAAAACTCAAGATGGTGGACCTCAACGCCGCCACTTTGGAAGCAGCATGCTCGATGATCGCAGGCACAGCTCGCAGCATGGGCATTGTGGTTGAAGGTTAAGGAGGCGCGACATGAAAGGTAAAAAGTATGTAGACGCTTTGAAAAAGTTTGACAAGTCAAAGCAATACGAAATGGCAGAAGCCATCGAAAAGGCAATTGAAATTGCTCCCGCCAAGTTCGACGAAACGTTGGAACTTCACGTAAAATTGGGCGTAGACAGCCGTCACGCAGACCAACAAGTCCGCGGCGTAGTAGTTCTCCCCAACGGAACTGGTAAAACGGTACGCGTTTTGGTAATCGCCAAGGGCGCCAAGGCAGACGAAGCTCAAGCAGCAGGTGCCGATTATGTTGGTGCCGAAGAGTACATCGAAAAGATCCAAAAGGAAAACTGGTTCGATTTCGACGTAATGATCACCACTCCCGACATGATGGGTTTGGTAGGCCGCATGGGTAAAGTGCTCGGTCCCAAGGGATTGATGCCCAACCCCAAGAGCGGAACGGTCACCATGGACGTTGCAAAGGCAATTCACGACGTAAAAGCCGGTAAGGTTGAATATCGTGTAGACAAGCAATCCATCTGCCACGTAATCTTCGGCAAAAAGTCTTTCGGCAAAGAAAAGCTTTTGGAAAACGTTACCACCATTATGGACGCAATCATCAAGGCTAAGCCGGCAAGTGCCAAGGGTACCTACCTCAAGTCCGTTGCAATCGCAACCACCATGGGCCCCGGCATCAAAGTTAACTACAAAAACTAATCAAGGTTAACTAAAACTAAAAATTACAATCCTCAGGCGCATTGCGCCAACCGTCCCTAAGACAGCAAGTGTTCAGGTAAATCTTGCCGAGGTACAGTAAGGATACCGAGTTACAAAACTCCTACCCTTGTACCCCACAAAGGCGGTGCAAGGGTTTTTAATTTAATATTACAAGGAGGAAACAAAATGCACGAAAAGAAACTCAGTCCTGCTCAATTGCAAAAGAGAGAAATCGTTGAATCCATCAAAGAACAGATTCAAAACAGTCAATCTTTCGTAATTGTGGACTACAAAGGTCTTACCGTCGCTCAGGATACCGAATTCCGTGCCGAATTCCGCAAAAACGGCGTAGAATACAAAGTTCTCAAAAACACTTTGTTCAAAATCGCCTTGCACGAATTGGGCTACACCGAGTTCGACGAAGCGCTCAACGGACCTAGCGCAATTGCTTTCGGCATGCAAGACGCCATTGCACCTGCAAAGGTAGCAACCGAAGGTATTGCCAAGTACAAAGCAATGCAAATCAAGTGCGGAATGTTCGACAAGAAATTTGCCGATGCCGCCATGGTAGACGCAATGAGCAAAGTACCTTCCAAGGAAGTATTGCTTGCTATGTTGGTGTCTGTATTGTCCGCACCTATGCGCGGATTGGCAGTTGCCCTCAACGCAATTGCCGAAAAAGCAGAATAGTTTGCTAATAGCTGTTTTGCTCACGGCAGCTTTCGCCGCAAGAAAGCACACATTCGGCCACGAGCCACAAAATATTTATAGGAGATAATTATAATGGATACACAAAAATTTATTGAAGAGATCAAATCTCTTTCCGTTTTGGAACTTAACGAACTTGTTCACGCTATCGAAGAAGAATTCGGCGTAAGCGCAGCTGCACCCATCGCAGTAGCAGGCGGCGCAGCAGCCGCAGCTGCTCCCGCAGAAGAAGAAAAGACTGAATTCGACGTAGTTTTGAAGGCTATCGGCGGCAACAAAATTGCCGTTATCAAGGCTGTCCGTGAAGCTACCGGTCTTGGCCTTGTTGAAGCTAAAAACCTTGTTGAAAGCGCTCCCGCTACCGTTAAAGAAGCTCTTCCCAAGGAAGCTGCCGAAGAAATGGTTAAAAAGCTCACCGAAGCCGGCGCAGAAGCTGAACTTAAGTAATTTAATAGCTTAATTTGCACGCCGCAACAGCGGCACAAACTTAATCATTTGCGTACTTTGTACGCGCAAAACGCTCGGACGATGTCGTCCGAGCGTTTTTTTGAAATTTTTATGCATGTTTTATGCACTTTGAAGCATTTTTTTGTGAGATTTGCTGCATTTTTTTTGTGAGATTTGCTGCATTTTTTTCGTACACTTTTATGCATTTGGGCACGTTTTTTAGGCACGTTGGTGCATTCCCTCGTGTATGTTTTGTGCACTTGCATTGCAAAGCGAACAATCGCAAGCCTTGCGCCCTTCCTTGTTTACAAGGCGCAAGCGCTTTTAATTGATGGTTGCAAGCGGGGCAGTTTCACAGCCTACTTTTCTTCAACTTCTCTGAAAATTTCTCCCTTCACGTAGGGCGCGGGGTCCACATTTTTGCCGTTCACGGCAATTTCAAGGTGCAGGTGCGCGCCGTCGCTCAATTCGTACGATGCACTCGTGCTCACCGCGCCTATTTGCTCTCCTTTGTTCACTGCTTGTCCTTTCACCACTTTCACGTCCGCAAGTGAAGAGTAGGTCGCCACCACATTGTCGCCGTGGTCAATTTTCACGTAGTTGCCCATTCCGTAAGATGCCCCCACGTCTACCACGGTCCCGTCGTACATGGAGCACACACTCACGCCGTCTTCGGCAGCAAGGTCAATTCCGTCGTGCGTTTGCCAGGTGTTCAGCGTTTTGTTGAACACAAACAGCACTTCCTTGCTGTCGCAAAAGCCCATTCCTGTCTTTTCGTATTGCACGGGGCTGGCAAAGTACACTTTGGTCACCGCAGGCGTGGGGGTGGCAGGCGTGTCGTCTGCTTTGTCGTCTGGGGATGGTTTCACCACGGGCGCATCGTCGTCGGGGTTTTTCACAACGGGTAGGTCGGGTTGCTTCTCCGCCAAACTCACCGCAAGCACCACGGCGGTAATTGCCACCACGCAGAAAATCAACAGCAGCAACGCTGCATGGTTGCGCACAAATCTTGCAAATTTCGATGGTTGTTTAGATGTTTCGTTCATTTTAGCCTCCATTTTGTTTGATAGAATTATTACCCTCAACGGGGCAGTTTATACTTTCTTTTCCCATTTGTTGCGTAAGTTTTTTACATTCGTAACGTAAGTATTTTGCATTGGTAGTGTAAGTATTTTTGTATTTGTTGAATAAGTTTCTTGCATTAGTCGTGCAGCATTATTGTGTTTTTCGGTTAATATGGCACCTGCGCCTAATATGTAAGCAGCATCGCTTTTGCGTTCTGTTTACGGCAGTAGAGGTTGTTTGCATTCGCCGTATCACTGCCCTTTCTTCACGTTTGCGGCAGTGGTTTGAATTATTTCGCAATATCACTCTCAACTTGGTTCATGTCACTGCCATTTCGTTCGCTATCGGCAAGTGTTACTCTGGTTAGAAGATGAGCTGTCCGCCAACGCTTGTGAGGCATTTGCCGCGACAATATCGGCACTTTGCGGTACACATTGCAGTGGCGTGGTTGCTCAAAAGGGCACTCGTCGCTCAATACCCTTCCATTATTAGCGGATATCCCATCACCACGGCGCCCTGCCCGTAGGCGACTTGTAGGTTAATTTTCACACCGTCTACAACAATTCCGCCCTTTATCAGCGGACTGTATCCGCACACAACGGTGGTTCCGCCGCACTCTCGCACGTCTTTTGCGCAAAATTTCAATTTGGCAAGTAAATTTTCAACCCATTCGCCGTTTTTTTTGAACTTTGCCGATATCCCGTCTATTCCCGCGCATTTCAGCAAAGTATTTTCAAGGTTCTCGGCAGAGCATTTCACAATTTTTCCGTACCCCACGTCAACGCCGTCGCAGCTCGTTTTTCTGCAAAAAATCCTGTATTCGTCCGCGCCGGCCGCCAGCCTTTCAAATGGCATCGGCGTCAAGACGAGCGCAACCGCCGCCAATATTGCTATCGCCGTCATCGTGGCAAGCGTAATTTTCATCTTCAACGCTCCTTTACGGTTTTTTCAAGTTGCCGCACAATGGTGGTGGCAATCCTGCGGTGATATTATTGCCCCGCCTCACCCAAAATATACACAGCACGGGTACAATTTAACAAAAAGCAGTTGCGTTTTGATGGTGCAAGTGTTATAATTACAACGGCTTGGGGGTATGGCTCAGTTGGTAGAGCGATGCGTTCGCAACGCATAGGTCACGAGTTCGAATCTCGTTATCTCCACCACAAGGAACCGCGGTCGAACCCGTGGTTCTTTTTCATTTGTATTAAAGGTGTAGCAGGGATTATCGTTAAGACAAAGAAAGCGGAAAAGAAAGTTTCTCTTGCCTTGATAAAGACCTTGAACTGTATTATAAAGAGCAATTAGAAAAAATATTCAATGAACAAAAGGCTTATTTACAAGAAAAAGAAACGCTTCAAAAGGCTTTAAAAAAAGCAAATGAGATAAAAGAGAAACTTGAAAGGTTAAAGTACGACACGTACGGTGCAAATAAAATCAAGCAAAAAATATTTGCTCAACAGTACGAATATATATCTGCAGATATTGGTGGAGACATTGGCGAGATAAACAAGCAATTAAGTGAGTTGAACTTTGATGAAGAAAAGGAGCAAGCGCTTTTACGCTATCAAGATGATTTCAAGTCTGCACAGCATGAATTAGAAAAAATCGAAAAGGAAGTAGCGGATTTTAAGCAGCAAACATCACAGATTCATGCAGAGAAGTTAAGTGAGAAAATTGAAGGTCAAGAAGAATCTGTTTTACGGTATCTATATCTTGTCAATCGCTTAAACATTGTTGCCGATTATGATATTGATAGCAATTCGCGCGCACTCAGAGGAAAAAAGCGTGAATTTCATGAGCTGTTTCAGCTTGCTTTGTTGTGCCTAAACCAGTTTTTTGACGACACAATAGTTAATAGATATAATCTTGAGGAATACCGTTTTGCTCAATTTGCGTATGAAAGATATTACGAGGCTTGTAGTTGTGTGATGCACAGTCACGGTGTTGCTTTTCAAAAAGTTGAATTGCCGTATCAATATGATTTATACAACGTTGTTCAAGTAAGTCTTTCTAATCAACTCAAGACGGTTGTGTATTTAATCCCTGAGCGCGTATTGGATATTATTATCGAATATGAAAACGAGGACGCGGATTTGCCGGAATTGGCTTTGGATATTGTTTCTGTCCTGGGCGATAGTGATGAAAAAAAGACATATTTATTGGATTTTTCAAAACTATACAGGTTGGACCAAAACCAGATTATAAACGCCGATGCTGTACGCGAAAGCAATCTTGCTGCCAAGCACAGGCAAGAAATGGTGCGAATGGAAGAAGATCGTGCATATGAGGAAGAGCGATATCGACAATATCAAGAAAAGAAAAGCCGCAAAATGGCTAAAAAGCAAATGGAAGAACAAGAAAGGCACAATCGTGAGATAGAAAGGCACAATCGCGAGAGGGAAAAACACGAACGCGACATGCTTGATGAGCAAAAAAATCCGTTATATTACGCAAATAATTTATACTTAAACAACGTCAAGGTAACAAATCTTGTTATTCCAAACACGGTAACCAAGATTAACGATTATGCATTTAGTGGTTGCAAAAGTTTAAAGAGCGTAAAAATTCCGGACAGCGTGAAAAGTATAGGTAATTATGCATTTAGATATTGTGACAACTTGACAAGTGTAATCATCGGCAAGGGAGTGTCTAGTATTGGGGAATATGCGTTTCGTAGCGGTAGTGGATTTAATGTTTATTATGCAGGAACCGCTAATGAATGGAACAGCGTAAGCGTGGATCCGTATATGTATTCCGGAAAATCTGAAAGGATAATTTTAAAGATAACCAACAAGGCAATAGGTGAGGTTATTGATGCCTTCGGAGATTTTTCGGTAATAAAAAAGGACGGAGACGTGGTGGTTATCAAGGTAAGCGCAAGCGTTGCGGACGTTTACGATTGGGCAAGGAGATTTTGCGATATAGCTGAAGTTATAAGCCCGCAAGAACTTCGCAACAAGCTGAGAAATTATTGTCAAAATTCATTTGATTTGTACCATGCAAATGAGGACGATCGGTATGATTATCTTATCAATAACGAAGAGCAGGATTTATTGTCGATCGTCGATATCGATTTGAGTAAAAGAGATGAGTATAAAGAAAACGTCAACGCAAAAGCAGTCGTGCTCAAAAATAACAAGTTAACCGACGTCGAGTTTATTGCTGATTTTAAGCAATTGGAATATCTTGAAATTGAAGATAACCCGGTTGACGATTTGTCCGTTTTAAAAAACAACAAAAAAATAACGGAGTTGATAATTAAAGATACTAACGTGGCAGATTTCTCCTTTTTGAAGGATATGCCAAATCTTAAAAAACTAACGCTTATAGGGAACAAAAGCGGCAATTATGACGTGATATATGATTTGTTTGAACTGGAATTGATCACGTTAATGCCCGAAGATGTTGTTAAATTCGATGCCGTTCAACTTAAAAGAAGTTGCCCAAAATTGCAAGTTAAAATAATAGGTGTTAAGGGTGGCGGAATCGGGTTTTTAGAGGCTTACGATTTGGAAAAACGCGGCGTTGACGTAAAAAAAATACAAGAAAACGATTCTATGTTTTGCGTTCGCCCCAAAAACAAATGCGAGTTTTTTAACAAGGCAAGGGTAGAGTACTTGCTTGAATACGTAAAAACTAAGCGTTCGTTTACCGAGCAAATGTTAAGGGTAAAATTGCAGTCACTTATGTGTACCGATTTCGAACAATCGCAACAATGTGCTCGTGCTGCCATAGAATGGCTAGTGCAAAGCAAATACGTGCATCAACATGCTTACGGCTGGTACGACTGCATAGAGAATTAACGAAGGACTGGTGTTTGTAAGTTCATCAAAAACTTTAAGTGTTATAGGAGAAATTAAATATGAAAAATCACAAGATTGACGAGGTGCTGAATAATACGGCAAAAACAAATATGAGAGCCGCAGAGCGGTTCAATATCGACGAGGATTCTTTTGGTAGTGTAATGTTTTTAAGCAGCACTACCGACAAGGCCAACGAAGCGATAAAGTCTTATTTGACAAATGAATTCGGCGCCAATGTTATCACTGTTACCCCTACCGGTTTTGAAATTCCGTGTGAAAAGGCACAAATAACTATTAAAAACGCTGCCGTGTTTCCTGTTATTTACCCTGGCAACGAGATGACGGATAACCTAAAGAAGGAAAAAACTATTTTGTTTTTGCCCAATCTCCACCAAATGGACGATCAAACATATAGGCGCTTGTTGTTGGATATGGCAATGAAACATGTCGTGGCAGATCCGCGCAACGAAGACGGCGGTTTTGCTACGTTGGACGGTTCGTTTTTTGCAGTGGCAACCGTTGGCCGCATACCAAATCAGGAAATGTTCGAATTGACCGTTATGGATGCAAAAAATTCTTTCCGCTGTATCGATTTAGATGAAATTATGATAGATACTTGTAAAAGTACGGCAAAACAGGAGTAGCAAAATGATTCAAGAAAGATTATCGCCTCAGGCAATAGCGGTGTTATGTAGACATAAAACAGAATTGAAAACCGATATCGACGACATCAATATGCTGCCGTTATTCATCGATGCCCTGCAAACCGGCGGGCTTAAACTGTTTGATGAAATTCGATATGCGCTGGAGTTTGCGGATATTGAAATAAAAGACGACTTGTTCAACAAATAAATTTATATCTAAGTTACACAAAGGAATGCGCCTGTGTGGTAGTTGTGCAATCGGTGCTTAAAATGAGAAGAGATGTCTATCTTTCCTCCGCCTTTTGTAGTATAATCACCACGTAATCTTCGCTCCGCAGGAGGGCAAACAAACATGAAAATCTTCGACCTTTCCCAGCCCGTCTTTGGCTGCCGCGTGTACCCAGGCGATCCCGCTCCGCAACGCACGCTGCTCACTTCCATCCCCAATGGCGATCCCTGTAATCTCACAGCCTTCAGCATGTGCGCCCACAACGGCACTCACGTCGATGCCCCTTCCCACTTCATCCATGGCGCCACGCCCGTCGGCGACCTGCCCCTTTCCACCTTTGTCGGCTGGGCTTTCGTGGCACAGCACCGCGGCGGAATCGTCACCGCTGCCGATGCTGCCCAAATTCTTCAACGCGCAGCGCACTCCAACTCCCAAGCCGCCGCCCGAATTCTCCTCAAGGGCAACGTTCAGGTTTCCTTGCAGGCTGCCAAGGTCTTTGCCTCCTCCGGCATGCTGCTTTTAGGCAACGAACCCCAAACCGTCGGCCCACCCGCCGAGCCGTCAGCGGTGCACCTTGCGCTGCTCTCCGCCAACGTAGCCCTGCTCGAGGGCATTTGCTTGGATGCCGTCACCGAGGGCACCTATTTCTTGTCCGCCGCTCCCCTCAACTTGGGCGATGCCGATGGCGCCCCCTGCCGCGCCATTCTAATTGCCGACTAAATCCCTGCCCCTCTTTTTCGTCGATACAATTGCAATTTACTGTGCACAACCAACAAACGAACCTTAACTGCATTGCAAGGTTCGTTTTTTTTGTTGATTTGTTTTTCGATTTTTTGGTGGTTCCGTTTTTTTTAGCCCCCTTGTGGACGTTTTTACTCGGCTCCTTTTTCCATTTCCGTGCGTAGGCTCAATTCGCCGTTTTTTGTTTTCTTTAATTTTTTCTTATTAAACCGACCTTGCGGAAACCAAAATCAAATACTGCCGTCAATTTCCTTATTTTCTTTGCACTGTTATTTGCATGTCCTTGTGAATGCCAAAATCATATATTGTCGTTATTCTTTTGTTGCATTCAAACACTGTTGTTTACGTAACCTTGTGTAACTAACACTAAATGCCGTCATCAATTTTATTATCTGCACACGCTGTTATTAACGTATCCTTGTGAAAGTCACAATTCGGTACTGCCGTTAACCATATCGTTATCTTTGCACTTCGTCATTTTTCCCCTTATTTCTCCGTTCCAACAACCTATTGTCCCCTTTCCCCCTGTCGCGTGGCGACTTTTTGCCGCCAAAAATAAAAATTTCGGCGAATTATTCTGCTATAATCTATTGACAAATCGACAGGGGGGGGGGGTACAATAGGTTTGCGAGAAAGCAATTTTTGCTTGGTGTCGCGGTT
>CAYYTD010000017.1:0-2461 GCA_964474475.1 uncultured Oscillospiraceae bacterium
GACGCCCAACTGATAGCCATAAGCCTTGCCAATGCTGCCCGTTTCGTCCGCCCAACTATCCCAAATGTGGCTGTTAAGGTCGTGAACGTTGTTGGACTTTTTTTGCCAAATCCACAACAATTCGTCCACGGCGGACTTGAAAGCCGTGCGGCGCAGGGTGATGACGGGGAATTCTTGCGAAAGATCGTATCGGTTGACGATGCAAAACACCTTTTGCGTATGTGCGGGAGTGCCGTCTGCCCAGTGAGGACGAACAGGGGACTGACTGTCGCTGATGCCCTTTTCGATAATTTGCGTCATGTTTTGCACGAATATTTCGTCGGCTTTGCTCATGTTGTGCCCCTCCGAAAGAAAATATAAAAATATTTTAGCAAAGTTTGCAAGCGCGGTCAACAATATACAAAAAACAAAACCTTGCCAAAATTGAAAATAATTGCGCAAAAGAAAAACGCAGGCGTAAAACCTGCGTTGTTGTTAAATAATTACTTGTGAAGTTTGCCAAAGTAGGAGGCAACGTGCTGAATGCTGTAATACAGCTTGTCTATTTCGTCATCGGAAATGCTGCGCAGCCTTTTGCCGAGTTTTTCGTCCAACTCCGCTTGAAGCTTGTCCAAGGTATCCTTGCCCTTTTGCGTGGCGGAGGCGGTGATTTTGCGGCGGTTTTTTGCGCTGATAACGCGCTCGACCATTTCAAACTCTACAAGCGCATCCACTACCTTAGTTAATTGCTGATTGCTCATGCTGAGACTATCGGCAAGTTGCGACATGGACAAACCGTCGTTTTTGGCAATGATGCTCAAACAGGTTAGTTGCGTCATGGAAATGGGAATGCCCTTGATGGAGTCTAAATCTCGATAGGTTTTACGAACGTGAGGATAGTAACTGAAAATGAGATTGGACAAATCGGCGATGGTTTTGCTCATTGGCGCCCCTCCTGAATTTGCCGCAGCGTTGTGGCGCTACGTTGCGTTGTTTTGCGTGCCCCCGCCTTGCAGCAAATGCCGCATGCAAAACGATTAAAATTGAAATATTTAATTTCGCTTGTTGAAGTTAATGTTTAACTTTTTTATTTGAATAATATATTTGTTGTACTAGATAAAGTTAACGTTTTAACCTTACTACTATATTTTAACCTTACTGTGCCGACCGTTGCCATTACCACGACAGCACACTATCGGCTTTTAATTACAAGCTTACAAGCTTTGCGAAAAATAATCTTGCATGAAAAGCTTGAACTGCTCGTAAAGCTGTTCTTCCGTGCCGTTGTTGACGATGAACCTATCCGCCTTGGCAATGGGACCGCCCTTTTCGGAATTTTCAATTTCCGCAATGTCGCGACTATCGACCTGCTCTGCCGTGAGCGGACGAACGGTGCGCGTAGCCAAACGTTTCTTGCGAACGTCGCAATCGGTTACCACGGCAACAACGATGAGCCTGTCGCCGAGCAAATCCTTTAAAATTTTGTACTCCGACCAACTGTACAAACCGTCCAAAACCACGTTGGAAGTTTGCAATTTGGCAAGAATTTCTTCCTTGAGAATAATGGCAAAGGCGCCCTTGCCCAGCCTGTCGCGAAGCCCTTCGCGCATTTTACGTTCGTTCTCCTCCGTGACGGGAATGCCGTCCTTTTTGAGTTGACCGACCGTAACACCGCCGAAATAAACGCTTTGCCAGCCTAAATCGCAAAAATATTTACACAAAACGCTTTTTCCTGAGCCGCACATTCCGACAACTGCCACTGCCTTGTTCATAAGTTTTCTCCTTGGCTTGATATTTACATAATAGTTTACAACAAAAAACGTTTAGTTGCAAGCAATATTACATCTTGCCGACGTTATTTTTTGCGTAAATTTGTACGCGCGGCAACAAAGCAGATTACAGATTGGTAAGTTTTACGCTGAAGCACTGTTCGCCGTCCCTGACACCGACAACCAACACTTCACCCCTTTCCCCTTGCTTGCCGCACACGGTAACCTTGTCGTCCAGTTTCAACTCCTTGCTGTACACTATTTCGGCATAGTTGAAGCTTTGGCAAGGGTAAGCATCCTGTGCAAAGGTTACGTAATGGGTGTTGTTGACGTGCTTGTTGACGTCCAAATGCGATTGCATTGCCAAAAATGTGTACTTTGGCTCAAAATCTTGCGAATAGACGACCTTGTCAAACTTGTCGTCCAGCTCGGTGCGGCAATCGTCGAAACTTGCGTTGACGTACCTTTCTACCTTGGCGGTGGGCAAAATTTTGCGCGTTGCTTTGTTGATGACTATCCAAATTGTCACTGCGGAAAAAAGCAACTCTCCGCTTGCCGAACGCGCCTCGAAAAGCCTTTCGCAAAAGACTTTGTTGGGGGCAAGCGGCCACGTGGTGAGAACTATACTACCCGTCTTTTTGGTAATTTTCTTGTAAAAACGCATTTTAGTTTTGCTGAGCACCCACAGCATGTTGTGCTCGTTGAGAAAATCC
>CAYYTD010000017.1:2498-3689 GCA_964474475.1 uncultured Oscillospiraceae bacterium
GTGCTCCGTTGCCAAATTTTGCATGAACTCCAATGCGCGAGAGAACTTTAACGATTTGTCGTGCGAAAAGTCGCTTTCGTACAAGTCTATTCGTTGAGAAAGATAGTTTACGTGAGGCATAAGCGTTACACTTCCTACTGAAAATTTACAAGGATTGTAGCATTTGCGCGTGGTTTTGTAAAGCATTGAGGAAAATTTGCCGTCTATTTTTGAACGGCAAAGCTATGATTGTCAACTTTAATTCAAACGCCCGTTTCGTCAATGAGAACAAAACGCAGCATTTTGTTTTGGGTTGCAAGGTAAAAATTTACTTAAATATTTGACAATTGCGGCACTTCAATGTATAATTGACACAATCGAATATGTGAGGGAGTAATTTGCGTAATTTGCGTTACGTAACACCTGCCAACAGCCGACTGCACGAATTTGTGCGAAGTAAAAGTCTGGCAATGTTTTAAAAAATGAGACTCACGCGACCGAAATTTTGGCGGTTGCGTGAGTTTTTTGTTTTAAGGTTAGCGAAACGCCCTTTGCGCAAGAACACCCACCACTACAATCGACAATTATTTGCGGCAAACGCAAAAAGGAGTAAAAATGACCTACTATCAAAAAACCGCAGAGCAGGCGCTTGAAGACGTGAAGTCTTCGCAACAGGGCTTGACTACGGCGGAAGCCGAAAGAAGGCTGTCCGAAAATGGCAAAAACAAACTTGCCGAAGGCAAAAAAACGCCCTTCATAGTGAAGTTTGTAAAACAACTTTCCGACCCGATGATCATAATATTGATGATTGCGGCGGTGATAAGCCTAGTGCTTAACTTTTTGCCCGATTCCTCTAACCCGACGAAGGAACTGAGCATACAAGACTTTGCCGACGTGATTATTATTGCCGCCGTAGTGCTGCTTAACGCCATTTTGGGCGTGATACAGGAAAGCAAAGCCGAGCAGGCAATTGAAGCACTTCAAAACATGACGGAAGCGCAATGCAAGGTGATGCGTGACGGCAAAATGATGCACGTGAACAGCTGTGACCTTGTTGTTGGCGACATTGTGTTGCTTGAAGCAGGTGACAGCATCCCTGCCGACTGCCGCATAATAGAGTGTGCAAGCCTCAAAGTTGAAGAAGCCGCGTTGACGGGCGAAAGCGTGCCTGTGGACAAAACGGAGCAGACAATTGGGGCGAAGTGTCGTTGG
>CAYYTD010000017.1:3699-15028 GCA_964474475.1 uncultured Oscillospiraceae bacterium
CCGCAAAAACATGCTTTACATGGGCAGTTCGGTTGCTTACGGACGTGCCAAAGCCGTGGTAGTTGCCACTGCAATGGCAACGGAAATGGGCAAAATTGCCAACGTTCTTGCGCAAGCAAAGGAAGAAAAAACTCCTTTGCAAGTCAAGATGGCTCAACTATCCAAAATACTTACTTACGGTGTGTTGGGCATTTGCGCCTTTATACTAATATTTAACGTAATCAAAAACAGCGCAAGTAACGAGCTGAGCTGGACGAGCTTTTTCGATTCGTTGATGGTTGCGGTAGGCCTTGCCGTTGCCGCCATTCCCGAAGGACTTGCCACCACCGTTACCATAGTGCTGAGCATCGGCGTGACGAACATGTCCAAAAAGAACGCCGTAATACGCAAGCTCACCGCCGTAGAAACGCTGGGCTGCGCCGAAATAATTTGTTCGGACAAAACCGGTACGCTTACTCAAAACAAAATGACCGTTGTGGACACTTTTGGCGACGACACGCAACTGCTTGCAACGGCAATGGCATTGTGTAGTGACGCTCAACTTGCCGACGGAGCCGCAGTGGGCGAACCGACGGAATGCGCTTTGGTTAACTACGCTTTCAGCCTTGAACTGAACAAGACGGAAATTGAAAAGACGTTGCCGCGTATCGGCGAAGCACCATTCGACAGCATGCGCAAGATGATGTCCACCTTGCACAAGCAGGAAAGCGGCGTAATTCAATACACCAAAGGTGCGCCCGACGAAGTTGTTGCCCGTTGCACGCACGTATTGAAAAACGGCCAAGTGCTACCCATGACGGAGCAATTGAAGGAAGAAATTCTAACTGCTAACAAAAAGATGGCAGACGGAGCCCTTCGCGTGCTTGCAGCCGCTTACACAACCTACGACTCTCTTCCGCAAGACCTTTCGCCAAAAGCAATTGAACGCGACCTTGTTTTCGTTGGTTTGTGCGGCATGATTGACCCCGTAAGGCCTGAAGTTATAGGTGCAATTGAAAAGTGCAAAGAGGCGGGAATTCGTCCCATAATGATAACGGGCGACCATATCGATACCGCCGTTGCCATTGCAATGCAACTGGGCATTATTACCGACGCAAGCCAAGCCATTCTTGGTAGCAAGTTGGACGAAATGACCGACGAAGAATTTGAAAAGAACATCGTCAATTACTCGGTGTACGCAAGAGTTCAACCTGAACACAAGGTTCGCATTGTGAACACTTGGAAAAAACTCGGCAAGATTTGCGCCATGACGGGTGACGGCGTTAACGACGCACCCTCAATTAAATCTGCCGACATTGGCGTGGGCATGGGCATTACCGGTACGGACGTAACCAAATCCACCGCCGACATGGTACTATCCGACGACAACTTTGCCACCATCGTTACCGCCGTGGGAGAAGGTAGACGCATTTACGACAATATCCGCAAAGCCGTACAATTCCTGCTTAGTAGCAACTTGGCGGAAGTTATTGCAGTATTTATTGCCAACATTTTGGGCTTTACCCTTCTAAAACCCAGCCACCTGTTGTGGATTAACCTCGTTACAGACTGCTTCCCTGCAATTGCGCTGGGAATGGAAAATGCCGAAGATGACGTAATGTGCAGACCTCCGCGCCGCAAAGACGAAGGCATTTTTGCCGGCGGATTGGCAGTGAACGTGATTATTCACGGAATTATTCTTGCGGCAATTACCCTTGGCGCATACTTTATTGGCGAAGCATTTGAACACCCCGATGGAACGCAAAGCAACCAAGGCATGACCATGGCTTTCTTGGCACTGTCGATGGCGGAACTCTTCCACGCTTACAACGCAAGAAGTGCCAACAGAAGCGTATTTTCGTTGAAATCTCACAACAAACTGTTGTGGGGTGCAATGATTAGCTCCCTGGTGCTTACCACCGCAGTTATTTTCGTACCCGGTGTGAACAGCTTTTTCCACTTTACCGACAGCGCAGGCAACGCATTGATTGACTTTAAAGAATATGTGATTGCCCTTGCACTTGCCGTTTCGATAATACCCATTGTGGAAATTCAAAAGTTGATAACTAACGCTATTAGAAGCAAAAAAGCCAAAAAGCAATAATCGCGGTTAACGCTTGAGCAAAACTTACAAATAACTAAGAAACAAAACGAAAGGTGAGTTCGACAAAAGTCGGACTCACCTTTTTACGTGCAATAAATTATGCATTTAAGTTCAAGAGAGAAATCTCCCGTTATCAAGCCATTTTCGCGGTAATTTGCACCACCTTAGCCCAACCATAAACAGCGGACAACCTTGACAACGGACGAATTACCGACCACCATAAAGGTGCCGCTACTTGATTAAATCGTTAATAACTTCGCCTGCGGCAATGAAGCCTGCCACGGGAGGAACGAAAGAAATGCTGGACGGAGTTACCCTTTTGGAAGTTTTTTCACTCTCGCAAAGGGGCGTACGCGGCTCCTCGCGGCTGAAAACCACTTTGAGTGAGGGAATGCCCAAGCGTTTTAATTCGCGACGCATGACCTTGGCAAGGGGGCAAACGGAAGTGGAAAAGACGTCCGCCACCTGAAAACAGGCGGGATTAAGTTTGTTGCCCGTACCCATGCAAGAAATGACGGGCAGGCTTGTTTCGTAACATATTTTGGCAAGGAGCAACTTGGAAGTGACGGTATCGATGGCGTCGACGACGTAATTGAAAATAGAAAAATCAATTTGCTCGTGGGTGAACTCGTCGAACCTCAACATGTACTTGTGAACCTTGCAATCGGGGTTAATATCCTTAATGCGGCTTGCGGCAACATCTACCTTGGCAAGCCCAAAGGTGGAAGTTAAGGCGTACAGCTGGCGGTTGACATTGCTTGGCGCCACTACGTCGTCATCTACCACGGTAATACTGCCCACGCCTGCGCGTGCCAACGCCTCGACGACGTAACTGCCCACACCGCCCAAGCCGAAAACTGCCACGTGACTACTTGATAGTTTTTGCAAAGCCTCTTTGCCGATGAGCGCTTCTTCTCTGCACAGTTGCACTTTTGCTGCCTCCGCAAACTTTTTGTAAATTGTACCACTTGCAGGGCAGGACTGTCAATAAGTTATTGAAAAGTGCTACGATTGTGCTCCCTTTTGAGCAAAAAGCCACCCACCTGCGCACGCTTTAACCTAAAAAGGCGGAGGAAGAATTTGAACGGGATTTGCCAGCTTGCGAAGGGAAAAGCGAATGTTTCCGCCGAGCGAACGCTTGTCGCCGTCGAAGCAAAAATCACGCTCCTCGTCAAGACAGATGGTGGCAAAGTCGTCAACGGGGAGCATAAACCACCCTTTATCCACCGTTGGGCGGCGAACTCCGCAAAAGAATACCCGAAAAAAGGGGAAAAACATCTTGACACGTGAAAGGAAGAAATCTGTGCCGCAGCTGTAAATGCCCAGTAGGCACAAGCGCTCCGCAGCGCCGTCAATTTTGTTGAAATTAAAGCCAAAACAGCGTTTGCTTTTGATTGCCATAAGCAAGGTAAAGTCGCCGTTCAGTTTGCGCCCGTCTACGTTGACGGCGGCGTGAAAGCAATGGCTACGGTAATTGGCAAAAACCTGTGGCAAGTAGGCAAGGCGGCGAAACTTTTGCTTGCTTTGCACCGATGCCGAGTAGCCTATTTCCGTAAAACTGCCTGTGGCGCAAACGTAGCCGAAGGGGAATTGGTTGGCGTACCCGACGGAACAAATTTTGCTGCCGCAAAAACGACTTTCGTTGAGGGTGCCGCAGGGCACGAAAAAGGTTTGTGCGCTGCTATTGAGTTGCAACGCGCGGTTGAGAGTACCGTCGCCGCCGCACACCACTATTTTGTCGTATCCGTTGCAATGCCACGAATTATTTGCACCGTTGACGTACTCGACGGAAACGCCCTCCGCACCGACGAGAGAAACAAGCTTTGCCAAGTTGAGTTTGCGGCAATTGCCGCTATCAGTGTTGACGACGATTTTGCAAGTCACGTTGAACCCTCGCTAAATAATACGCAGCGCAAGCCGCACTTGCTATTTAGTATGTGCAAAAAGGGCAGCAATATCCCCCTGCATGCTCCACCGTCGCCCTGCGTTTATTCATAAAAAAGGCAAAGCCGCTATTGGCCTTGCCTGTTGAGTAAAAAATTTGTTATTACTTGTTCTAAAAGCAAAATGCAAATTAGGACAAGACTTCGAGATTCTTTTTGAATACCTTTTTGAAATCCATAGCTACGCCGGCAACGGCTTTCATTTCCAAAATGGGATCGCCGGTAACTTCCGTCTTCATAATTACGCTGTCGCCAAGTACGTCGCAGCTGATTTCCGAAACAACGTTGCGCATGCTGAAATCCAACGCTACGGCAAGGCGCAAAATAACGGAAAGCTTCTTGACTGCTTCTACGTCTTCGGGGGACAAAATGCAATTGTACTTTTCCCAAGCGGCGTAGTTGAGTTCTTCCTTGTTGTTTACGTCCGTAACGAAAGCTGCCAAAACGATGTCGCGATGAGAAATGCCGTACAAATTGCTGTTGAGAATCATGTAAGACGTGTGCTTGGCGGCATTGTAGAACTTGAAGGTTTTGCCCACATCGTGCATCATTGCCGCTACGCGCAAAACCTTGACGTAAGCGCGAGGGAACTTGTGCAATACGCGCAATTGCTTGAACAACTGTACGCACAAATTGAAGCACTGCTCGGCATGCTCGACGTTGACACCCATGTGGCTTGCAGTGCTGCGCAAGCTGTAACCGAGAACGTCCGAAATGGGCTTTTCGAGCGTTTGCGGAACGGCGTAGTTGAACATAACGCCCTCACGAAGCCCCGAACCGCTGGTGATAATTTTGGTGAAGCCCATGTGGTCGACAAACGCCTTGATGACGGCAAGTGCCGAGGGGAATACGTCCGCACGGGCGGAACTCAACCCCTTGATGCGGCGTTTCTTGTCGATATCCAACGTGCGAACCATGTTGTAAACGTAGTTGAAATCTTCCACAGCCATGTTGTAGTTGTGAACCATATCCAAGGGATACTTTTTAACCTTGCGAACGATGCGTGCCAAATTGCGGCAGCTACCGCCAACGCCGATGAGCTGAGTATCGGGGTCCACCTCTTTGAACCACTCAACGCCTTCAAGCTGTTGCTTGACGAACGCAACCATGTCGTCGGAACATTCTTCGGGAGTTTTGCCCGGCTTGACGAACATGTTGGTAAGCGTTACTGCGCCGAAAGCGAAAATTTGCGTGTGCAAAATGGTACGGCGATTGTAGTACACGAATTTGGTTGAACCGCCACCGATTTCCATGATGAGGCCGCGAGGAATTTCCATACTGTTAATTACGCCTTGGTAAACGTAATTTGCCTCTTCCTCTTCCGACACCACCGTTACGCGAATGCCCGTGGCGTTGTAGATATCCGACAAAAAGGTTTTTTGGTTTGCCGCGCGACGAACAGCCGCCGTGGCTATAGCCAAAATTTTGTCTACCTTTTTGATAGAACACATCTCCTTGAAAGACTTGAGCGTGGCAATTGCTTGCATGATGCGAGTTTGCTTTAAGCTGCCGTCCGCCTCCGTCTCTCCCAGACGAACTGCCTCGTGACGGTCTTCCGACACTACGAAATAGCCGCCGTCGAGTATATCGTAAATGACTAATCTTGCGGTATTTGAACCCAAGTCGATTAATGCAATTCTTTCCATTGTTACCCTCTTAACGAAAATATATTACTGCCCGACAAACTTATTTGCACCCACAAACGTACCTAGCGCAACGCCCAAAAGCTACGGCTAAAGCGCCGCTTGCAACGGCAAAATAAGCTGCACAACACTTTCTCGACCTATTATAGCACAGCAAAATTCAGTTGTATAGAGGGTTTTTGAAAAAACTTCTTAAAAATTGTAAAATTTTTTTGTAAAAAGGTATTGACTTTTGTATTTTTTTGTGATTTACACAAAAATAACAGTATTGTGTTATCCGTTTTGCCACTAAAGGAAAAACCAAAAGTGAAAAATCGCCGAAAAAGTCTCGTTGCGGACCATCCGTTAGACAAGCTTGCCTATTTCTTTTTTCAGTCGGCAAATGATTTTCTTTTCCAGCCGCGAAATATAGGACTGGGAAATGCCCAAAAGGTCGGCAACCTGCTTTTGAGTGCGTTCGTCACCGCCGTCCAAGCCAAAGCGCAAGGTCATTATTTGTTGCTCGCGCTCGGACAAGCGTGAAAGTCCCTCAACCAGCAGTTGCCTTTCTACCTGATCTTCTACGTGGGTGTAAATGGCATCGCCGTCCGTGCCCAAAACGTCGGCAAGCAGCAGCTCGTTGCCTTCGCCGTCGACGTTGAGTGGCTCGTCTAAGCTGACCTCTTGCTTGCGCTTGGTAAACTTGCGCAAAAACATGAGAATTTCGTTTTCGATACACCTGCTGGCGTAGGTGGCAAGCTTGATTTGTTTGTCTGCCTTGAAACTGTGCACCGCCTTGATGAGCCCTATGGTGCCGACGGAAACTATGTCGTCCATGTCGGCGCCGCAATTTTCAAACTTTTTGGCAAGAAACACCACCAAACGCAAATTGTGCTCTACAAGCTTGTCTTGCGCAAGCAAATCTCCCTGTGCGCTTGCCTGAACGTAATCTGCCTCCTCTTGCGGCGTTAATGGTTGAGGCAACGCCTCCGTGCCGCACAAGTAATTGGTGATAGTTCGCCCCGAAAGGGTGCCGAGTAACAACTTTGCTAACCATCCTGCCATGACGTTTTGTTTACCTCCGTGTTAATTGTAACCCTTGCACTACTGTGCAACGATTGAAGAATGCAAAATAATTTTGTACGGTGCGTTAATTTTTGCCGCGGGCAAAGCTAACAACACGGAAAAGCTTGTGCCGTTGCACTCTACCCGTGCAGGAACCGCCACGACGGTTTTGCTCCCGGCAACAGTAACCACGCTCACTTGCAGGGTATTGCCGCACAGTGCCTGCTTGGCAAAGTAATCAGTTAAGCCGCCAAACCGCCCCACCGCAAAGCACACTGGCACCTGATTGTGGTACAAGGTGTTGCCGGAATCGTAAAAGGCGGGCACGGAGTAGGGCTTGTCTAAAATGACCTTGACGGTATGCAAAAATGGGGATATTTTTTTGTATTCCGCAACGTAAATTGCCACGGAATAGCACAAGAACGCCACGGCAGCCACACCCAAAACGTACACAAAAAGTGGCACGCCCGATTGGTAAAAACCACCGCCCTCCGCCACGTAATTGACGTGAAGCAGGTTGAAAATGCCCGTTATTGCTCCGCCCAGCAAAAAGGTGTAACCCACCGTTAGCAGGGTGAACCAAAAGAGCTTTTTTTTCCAGCCGAACGCCACCAAGCACATCACAAAAAGCGTTGCAGCCTTGAGCAGGTAAAGGAACGCACCGCGCGCAAAAACGCTTGTAACGGCGCACGCTGCGCCCAACGCTGCCGCCAAAATTAGCCGTAAATGGCAGGGCTTTGCCTTGAGAGTGAGCGTTGCCGCAAGCATAATTAAATAATCCAACGTGAAGTTGTCTAATATCACGTACTCGACGTAAACGTTCATGTCCAAATTGTACCGCAACGGCGCCCTGCCGAAAGAACGTATTTTGTCGCTTTTGAGTTATTTTTGCATTTTGACAAAAGGGAAAAATAAACGGTCGAAAGCCGCCAAGGACTTTCGACCGTGCAATTATGTGGTGATGATTATTCAATTGAAAACTCAATTATTACCGCACTAAAGTACCACTAAACGTGCTGAAGATTAAAAAGTGATTTTGTCGCCTATATACTTGACGATGTCGTCCGACGTTATACTGCTCTTGTTTTGTTTGAAGGTGGCAACGAGTTTGTCGTAGTGTTCCATGATGGCATCTAAATGCTTTGAAGCAATGCCGATGCTCAAATTGACGTTGTTGGTTGCTTTTACGTCGTCGGCAAAGGTTTTGAGATTTTCTTCTTGAACGAACAACATGGGAACTTGAACGCTCAACTGCGTGTAAGTATCGTTTGTGCTATCGTACGAATAGAAATATTGGGTGCGAAATTCGATATCGAAACGACGAGAAAGCATCTTCCAACCCGAACCGACGTTTTTCGTTTTCCATTCGGCAGTTGAACCGTTAACGAAAAATGCTGCGCTCTCTTCCTCCATTGCGGCGCGATATTTGATGCTATTGAGGCCGTTTACATTGCACAAATCGAACCAAAGGGTGTTGAAGGTGATGGATTTGAGCGTTTCTTCCACTTCGTAACCAATCATTTTGCCGTTGTTTACGTCGTAAGTTTCGGCAATGTAGCCGGTGAAGCCAGGTATTCCGTCTGCCTTGTTGCCAACAGCAACGACGTACTCGTCGTTAATATAGAAATCGGCAGCGCTGACGATTTCCTTGCCGGCGGCGGTTAAACACTCGTGAATATTGCCGACAACTTCACCCGAGGCGTTTTTGCTAACGGTGAATACTGCTCTTCTTACGCCCAAATACTTGATGGCAAAACTATAAGAATTATCTTTGACGACGTAACGCAGGGCGTTGGCATCGCCTATTTGAATGCGAGCAGATCTTTCGCCGCTTTGAATATCCAGCGCAAGTGCGATTTGCACCGTTTGTTCGCCAAGACCGACGATGCTGGTTGTGTAATCTATTGCAAAACTTATCGTTTGCCCGTTGAAGTCAATCATTACGTTGTAACTTGACTCTTCAAAGACGTAATGAGCGGCGTTTTCGGGGTTGGTGTCGATATAGTTATTGAAGGCAGAAACGGCCGTTGCGGAAATGGATTCTACCGTGGACAACAAATTGTAGAAAGTCATGGACTGATTCAAATTGGAAATGACCATGTTCCATTGCTCGCCAAAACCGCAAGCCTTAATACTAGAAACGTTGACAAAATTAGAATAATCGCCTATCAGCGCCGATTCATTAACCAAATTTGCCGAATAAGCGGGGCGCATGCTTTGCGGCACGTAGCTGTAAGGATCAAGCTCGTAACCCTTGAGCAAGGCTTCGAGATACTGCGTGTAATTGACCTTGATATTCCACTTGGCGTAATAAACTGAGCTTGAAGTGACGGGTTGTGACCAATCGACAGCAGTCTTTAGCGAAGAATCGCTGCACCAGCAAACGAAACGATAGTCTTCCTTGGAGGAGGACGGAGCGGTCAATACAGTACCGTAATCGACCGTGACGGGATCGACCTTGGTGCCGCCGTTACTTTCAAAGGTGATTGTGTAACGCCTTTTGACTGCAGTTGCCACAGCGTAGTAGGTCGCATCTGCCGAAGCGGCAGGTATGCTTTCAAGCACGGTGCCGTGCGGCGACGTTGACCAACCTAAAAAAGTATAGTCGTACTCGGCAGTGTCTTGCAAATTGTAAGTGCAAGAGGGCACTTTGCCTGCTTCTACACTACTTTCGGAAAGGACTTTGCCGTTAACGTCGATAAACTTGATGACGTAAGTGGCGACGGGATCCGGATCGGGATCGGGTGTGGGAACGGGATCCGGGTCGGGGGTTGGAGTCGGGTCTGGATCCGGCGTAGGTGTGGGTTCAGGGTCCGGAGTGGGCGTAGGAGTCGGATCCGGATCTGGAGTCGGATCCGGAATTGGCGTTGGGTCCGGCGTAGGGGTAGGCGTTGGAGTTGGTGTGGGCGTGGGTGTTGGAGTTGGGGCGGGGACTTGTTCGCAAGCAGCCAAGCAGACGAACAACAACATTACTACGATTAGCAACAAACTGATTTTTTTCATAATTATTCTCCCATTACAGTATTGTCTTGAATATTAGTCGCATCGTCCGCCGATTGAAGGTCATCGGTTGCAACAACGCTTTCCGTAAGTTCAACGTTAGCAGGCGCAACATTCTCTTGTTCCACTTCGGGTTGAGCAACGGGCGTGGCGGTTGCCTCGCCGGTAGATTGAGCGTTAGCCACAGGGCCTTTGGCAGGCTGAATTTGGGGCTTTTGCGATGCGGGCTGTGCTTTGTTGGCATCAGGTTGCTCTGCCGGCTTTTCGTAAGCCTTTTTGATTGCATAAGGATAGACGAAAAAGGAAATGAAGGCGCCCAGGACTATTGCAACGCCTGCCATACACAATGCAATTGCTATGCCCAAAACGGCAAAAAGCAATTTCATGGCAAAAAACCAGCTAATGCCGCCGCAACTGAAACTAAAAATAAGCTTGGGGAAGGACACGAACCCCCAACTAAATACGTGCACGACTATTTCGCCTACTATGTTGTTATCTAATATCAAACAAGAAATAAAGGTAAACGATAATACGGCCGCAAGCAAGAACAAACAAAATATTTCGTCAACGTCGTTTTTGGCATAGTTGACGCTACCGATGGCAATTAACGCCGCGGCGGCAATTCCGCCGAAAACGTAAGCACAGGTTCTGCGCGATGAACTCATAATTGTAATCTCCCCTTTACAAAGTATAAAAAAAGTGCGCCAACCGAAGTTAACGCACTGGAAACGTAAACTCCGATTGTCGCCAAACAAATTCAAGCAAATAGAAAGGATAATCCCTTATCACAATAACCTGACGGAATTCACGAAGTTCCCGTTGTATTGTGGTTATTGTGTGCAACAAAAAGATAAATCCTTCTGAAAAAAAAGAAAATACCCTTCCGTTTGCTTATTAAATTTGTTTGGCAATTTTTATTTTAGCACGGAATATACGAAAAGTAAATACAAAATTGGCAACAAATTGAAAAAATATTGGGGATAAGTGAAAAAAATAAAAAATAATCCCACGAAAACCGCGGGATTTAAGAGATGGATTACGTTTAGTTGCAATACCAAAAGCGCAAAAGGGCGCCCAAAAAGGCAAAAAGAAAAGGTTCGGAAACAAATCCGAACCTTGTGGCTAGGGTAGAGGGATTTGAACCCCCGAGTCACGGAGTCAGAATCCGTTGCCTTACCGCTTGGCGATACCCCATCGCTGCAACATAGTATACATCACGCAAAAATATTTGTCAATTGCTATAATACATTTTTGCAAATTGAAAATGTTATTCAACACAAAATTGCCTTTATACATCGAAAACACTATTTATTGTACGCCACACTAACAAAAGATACTCTATCGGTACTAATTGAAAATATTATTGCGCAGCGAAAATACCGTCGGCCAACGAAAGAATAATTGAAATAACCGATACGCCTACTAAAAACAATGCAACGTTAATGCTGTTGCAAAGCGAAAAATACCTTAACGCCACAAAATTGCCGTTGCAGTATGCGATACGCACGTACGAGATAAAACAAAAGCAACTTTGATTACTATGGCCACACGAAAGCCACCGACGGGCAACGAAAAAGGGCATATGCGCAATTGCAAATGCCCTTGTTGAATATAAT
>CAYYTD010000018.1:0-14842 GCA_964474475.1 uncultured Oscillospiraceae bacterium
AATACGCAGAATTCAAGGTGTATCCGCCCAAAATGCTCATTCTCAACGCCTTCGACCAAACTTCTTACGACCAAGTCAACGTGGTCATTTTGGGGCAAGATCCCTACTATCATGAAGGGCAGGCAATGGGCATGAGTTTTTCCGTGCCTCAAGGAGTGCTCGTTCCAATGAGCTTGCAAAACATTTTCAAGGAAATCCACTCCGATTTGGGCTATCCTTCTTCCGTCAAGGGCGGCGATCTCACTCCGTGGGCAAGGCAGGGCGTACTGCTGCTCAACGCCGTTCTCACCGTTAGAGAGGCGGAACCAAATTCCCACAAGGGCAATGGGTGGGAGCAGTTTACCGATGCCGTCATCAGCCATCTCAACGAAAGGGAACGTGGCATGGTGTTCATGCTTTGGGGGCGCAACGCTTGCGAAAAGAAACGCCTCATCACAAACCCTCAGCATCTTGTGCTCACGGCGGCACATCCCAGTCCGCTGTCGGCAAGCCACGGTTTTTTCGGTTGTGGACACTTTTCCAAGGCAAACGAGTTTCTTCAAGCACAAAACCGAGCAATAAAGTGGTAGTTTCAGGGCGATTTTTTTCGTTGCAGCGGCTTATTCAAGGTTATGTTAAGCAGTCAATGCAAATATATCGGTATAATATTGTTTGCCGCCGCTCACTTGCGTTTTTCATCGCAGTAGTGTAAGTGCTTCTAAACAGGGCTTTCAGGGCGCCACGGCGCACGTTGCACGCAAGGTTTCAAAGGCAAATAATTTGTAGAAAGAAAGCAGGTTTTCACAGGTAAAGTCCTTCACGCAAGGGCAAACGCATATTATTTTGGAGGGTACACACAAATATGCTTCAGCTAAAAAAGATTACCAAGCGGTACCAAACGGGAGATTTAGCCGTCGATGCGCTCAAAGGCGTATCCCTCAACTTTCGTTCGGGAGAGTTCGTTGCAATTCTCGGCCCGTCCGGTTGTGGCAAAACCACCATGCTCAACATTTTGGGCGGGTTAGACAAGTATACCACCGGCGATTTAATCATCAACGGTCGCTCCACCAAAGATTTCGGCGATCGCGATTGGGATACCTACCGTAACCATTCCGTAGGGTTCGTGTTCCAAAGTTACAATCTCATTCCCCACCAAACCGTCTTGCAAAACGTCGAATTGGCATTGGCGCTGTCCGGCGTAAAAAGGTCAGAAAGGCGCAAGCGTGCCATCGAAGCGCTGGACAGAGTCGGTCTTGCCGGCATGTACAACAAAAAGCCGGGCGAAATGTCCGGCGGACAGATGCAACGCGTGGCAATAGCACGCGCCATTGTCAACAATCCAGATATCATTCTTGCCGACGAGCCTACGGGCGCACTGGATACGGAAACGAGCGTTCAAGTAATGGATATTCTGGCAGAAATTGCTAAGGATAGACTTGTCGTCATGGTCACGCACAATCCCGATCTTGCACAAAAGTACGCCACACGTACCGTCAAGATGCTGGACGGCGAGCTCGTCGACGACAGCAATCCGCTTTCGGACAAGGAACTTCGTGCCGAAGAGGAAAAGGATAGTCAAAATTTGGCAGACACGCAGGGCAAAAAGGTCAAAAAGCCCTCCCTGTCTTTCGGTTCTTCCTTTATGCTTTCTCTCAAAAACTTGTTTTCCAAGCGTGGGCGTACCATTCTCACGAGTTTTGCAGGTAGCATCGGTATCATCGGCATTGCACTCATCTTTGCCGTTTCGCAAGGAACAAGCAACTACATTGGTGCCGTGCAGGAAGATACTTTGGCGTCCTATCCCATCACCATTCAGCAAAATTATACCGACGTAAGCACCATGTTTAGCTCCATGGCAGGGGCGGCGGCATCCAAAGAGCCTCACGAAAATGACGCCGTTTACGAAAAAACCGTGCTGTACGATCTCACAAATTCCCTTGCCAACGTCAAGCAAAAGCAAAACGACCTCGGCTCTTACAAAAAGCATATTCAGCAGTCGTTGCAAAACAAGGATGGCACCTTGTACAAGGCTCTCAGCGGCGTGCATTACACTTACGATTTGGATATGAAAGTGTATACGCAAAACGTCGACGGCACAATTTTGCGTGCCGACACCGCCGAAATCATGCAAGAAATGGTCAGCAGCATGTACGGTGTCGATCTCAGCGGCGTATCCAGCTCCAACTCCATGCTGTCCATGATGATGTCAAGCAGCATGTCCATGTCTATGTGGCAGGAATTGTTGCCGGACAAGGACGGCAATGCACTTGTGTCGGACATGGTCAAGAAGCAGTACGAATTTGTCGATGAAGATGGCCGATGGCCCACCAACTACAACGAAATCGTGCTGGTAGTGGACAAAAACAACGAAATTGACGACATGACTTTGTATGCACTCGGCTTAAAGTCCCGTGCGGAAATCGACGAGATTATCGATGCGGCACGCAACGGCACGGAATTGGACGAGGCAACGCAACACCGCTGGACTTACGAAGAAATCAAGGCGTTGCGTTACAAAGTGCTTTTCAATTACGAACTCTATTCGCAATCGGCAGACGGTTCTTACGAAGACGTGTCTAACGACGCCACCAAGTTGCGCACGCTGTACGAAGGCAAGAACTATGGCGCCGAGCTCAAAGTGGTGGGCATCGTTCGCCCCAACGACGATAGCTCCTCCCACATGATCAGCGGCAACATTGCCTACACGTCGGCTCTCACCGAGTTTGTCATCGAGCGCGCCGCTCAGTCTCAAATCGTTCAAGACCAACTTGCGGACAAAAATATCGACGTAATTAGCGGCTTGTACTTCAAGGACAACTTCCTCTCCGATGCCGACAAGGCACAAAAGTTCCGCGAATACTTCAATTCCCTCAACTCCGCCCAACAAATTGCTTATATTTACACAATCAAGTGCACTCCCACGGCAGAGCAAACGGCGGCTTTCGTTCAAAGTAGCCTTGCCTCCGCTCTCGGGCCTTCTGGCAACGACTACGAGGCATTGCGCACCCAGCTCAATGCGCTCATTCCGGAGCAGTACAAGACCTTTATCGACGTCAACGCACTCACCAACGAGCAGGTAGTCACTTATTACAAGCAGTTCATGACAACTGCTTACCAAACTCAGCTTTATCCCGCCACTCAAAAGGGCGCCTTGGATGCCAAAGTGGCAAACGGCACTTTGATTCCGAATTTCCAACAAGAAATTGCCATCGATTCCGTCGCCGTAGCCTACTATACTAACTTTATGGAGTTTTCCTCCTCCACCTACGAAGATTCTTTGGCAAGTCTGGGCTACTTCGACTTGGCAAACCCGTCAAGCATCAACTTGTACGCCGTGTCCTTTGCCGACAAGGAAATTATCGAGCAGGACATTGCCGACTACAACGCAAGCGTCGGTGAAGACCACAAAATAGACTACACCGACTACGTCGGCATCATCATGAGTAGTGTCACTACCATCATCGACGCCATCACTTACGTTCTTGTCGGCTTCGTGTCCATCTCCCTCATCGTTTCTTCCATCATGATAGGTGTCATTACCCTCATCTCCGTGCTGGAACGCACCAAGGAAATCGGCATTTTGCGCGCAATCGGCGCAAGCAAGTCCAACGTATCGGGCATGTTCAACGTCGAAACGGGCATCATCGGGTTCGTGTCGGGCGTTTTGGGCGTAGGCGTCACCTACCTGCTGTGTATTCCTCTCAACCTCATTTTGCACGCGCTTACAGGCATATCCACGTTGTCTGCAGTCTTGCCCGTTCAGGTTGCGGCAATTTTGGTGGGCATCAGCATGATTCTTACGCTAATCGCAGGGCTCATCCCTTCCCGTTCGGCATCCAAAAAAGATCCCGTCGTCGCCCTTCGCACGGAATAGTTTTCCCGCCTTTGCTAATGGTGGTGGTAACCAATCGTTGTTTTTGTCAATCCCGATGGTTGTTATTAGCAGCGAGCAGCCAATCACAGGCGACTTTTACTCACAACGGGTAACCAAGTGCCACTGTTTTCAGGTGTAAAGACCACAGGGGGTTATCCTTTGCCACGCATTGCGGCATCTGGTTGCGGCAGGCAGCCAAGCGAAAAGGTTGGCAGGTCTAAGGTTGCTTAACATAGCGGCATTTGATGAAAGTGTTGCAGAGCGAAAATTCACAAGTACGTTTATTTTTCACTTCAATTTCAATACGGTTGCAGCGGTTTTGCCGTCGCAGCCGTATTTTTTTTGCAAAAAATTCAAACGCAAAATAATCGACGCTTGACTTTTCTTTTGTGTTCATTTATAATATTCATTAGTGGCAATGTGCCGCAAAAAGTTAACGTTAACGAGGTACGGGCAATGAGCAACGTTTTGGTTATCGACGTAGGCACGCAAAGTATGCGCGGTATCATTTTTGACGACAAAGGCACCCTGCTTGCCAAGCACAAAATCAAGTATCCGCCTTACGTATGCGAGCAAAACGGCTACGTCGAGCAGGACGTAGATATGTATTGGGAGGTGCTTTGCTGCATCACCAATGCACTTGCTAATGATTACCCTCACCTCATGGATTCCGTCATAGGCATGACGATCGACACCTTCCGCGATACTTCTGTTCTTTTGGACGAAAACAACCGCCCCGTCCGTCGTGCCATTATTTGGAGCGACCAACGCGAGGCGGATACAAGCAAAAAGTTACCCTTGTTTCAGCGTGTTGCGTTCGGTTTGGCAGGAGTCAGCCGCTCCGTCGAGGCAATTCGCCGCAAGAGCAAAACCAGCTGGGTAAAGCAAAACGAGCCGCAGACGTGGAGCAAAGTGCGCAAAGTGGTGCTCATTTCCGCCTATCTCAATTACAAAGTCACCGGCGTGCTTACCGATTCCGTTGCCTCAACGCTTGGTCACCTTCCCTTTGATTTCAAGCGCCGCCGCTGGCTCAAAAAGCACGAATTAACATTCCCCGTTTACGATTTGCCTTTAGATATGATGGTTCCAGTTGTTCAGCCGGGCGAAGTCATCGGCAAGGTCACGCAAAGCGCCTGCATGCAGTCGGGCATCAAGCAAGGGCTCACGGTGTACGCCGTCGGGTCGGATAAAGGCTGCGAAACTTTGGGCGTAGGTGCTTTGGGCGAAAACGTTGCCAGCGTGTCCTTTGGCACCAGCTGTTCCGTGCAGCTCACCACAAAGAAGTATTTTGAGCCGGAGCCTCTCATGCCGGCATATCCTGCCGTACTCAAAGATTACTACAATCCGGAAGTACAAATTTTCCGCGGCTACTGGACTGTTCAATGGTTCATCGATAATTTTGCGCAAGATTTGGTTGCCAAGGCTCAGGCGGAGGGCGGCTGTGCGGAGGACTACCTCAACGAAGAAATCAAGGGCATTCCTGCCGGTTGCGACGGGCTTGTACTTCAACCCTTTTGGCAGGCAGGGCTCACCAATCCCGAGGCAAAGGGGGCAATTATAGGCTTTTCCGATTGCCACACGCGCGCCCACATGTATCGCGCCATCGTCGAAGGGCTGGATTTTGCTCTGCGTGAAGGGCTGGAACGCATGGAAAAACGCGGACACCACAAAATTACCGCCATCGCCATTTCGGGCGGCGGCAGCCAAAGCGATGTGCTTTGTCAAATAGCCGCCAACGTCTTCAATCGCCCCGTTAGACGCGTTCAAACGTACGAAACCAGCGGTCTGGGAGCGGCAATAGCCACCTTTACGGCGTGCGGAGTGTTCTCTGACGTCACCGACGCAGTCTCCTCCATGGTGCATTACACCGACGAGTTTTTGCCCGATCCCAACGCGGCAAAGGTGTACGACGACATTTACAAAAACGTCTATCTCAAAATGTACTCCAATCTGGAAAAAATCTACCGCCACATTTACAAGTAAGTTTTGTCTTAAGACGGTGTGTTTAGCTTAATGCGGTAGTGTTTTGTTTTAAGTGATGTGCTTCGCTTGAAGCGTAGTATTTGGCTTCAAGTTGAGTAATTGTCTTTAAGCGTAGTGCTTGTCTTTAAGCATCGTGTTTGGCTTTGAGCAACAACGCCTCTTGCCTTTGCGGCGAGCAAAGTGTTATCTTCGTAGCAAATTGGCTGTTGCCTTCTGCAATGGTGTAATTACGATGTTCGTGCTCTAAAGCCGCCGTTTTGACGGTTGCACGTTGCATTTGTTGTCAAAAAAACTTTTGTTTTGTCTATTTTACAAGCCTTGCCACACGGCAGGGCTTTTTTAGTGCCGCAACGCTTGCAAAATTTTGGCGATATGGTATAATCGGTTTCGTATTCGAGGTGACAATGAAAGCAGTAATACAGCGAGTAAAAGGGGCGGAACTTTCCGTGCAAGGTAACGTCGTTGCAAGCATTGGCAACGGCTTGGTAGTATATTTTTGCGTAGAGCAGGGGGACGGCGAAGAGCTTTGCAAGGCTTTTGCTACCAAATTGTGCAAATTGCGCATCTTTGCCGATTCCGTCGGCAAAATGAACTTGTCCGTTGCCGACGTCGGCGGTCAGGTGCTTTTCGTGTCGCAATTCACCCTTGCGGCAGATTTGTCTTGCGGCAATCGCCCCAGCTTTTTCGGGGCAGAAAAGCCGGATGAGGCTAATCGCAAGTATATGCTCACCGCACAGCTCATTCGGGAGTCGGGCGTTCCCGTGCAAACGGGCGTTTTCGGTGCGGATATGCAAATTACGCAGCAAAACGACGGTCCCGTCACCATCATTTGGGAGGCAAAGTAATGAAGAGCATTCGTTCGTTGTACAAGATAGGTATCGGCCCCAGTTCGTCGCATACCATGGGCCCGGCAAAAGCGGCACAGCGTTTTTTGTCGCAGTACGATGGCGCACATAGCTTCGTCGTCCGCCTTTACGGCTCTCTTGCACTCACAGGCAGGGGGCACGGCACGGATAGAGCCTTACAAACGGTCTTTCAAAACAGGCAGTTGCAGGTTGTTTTCGATCAAGAATCTCTAACCGTCCATCCCAACACAATGGATTTCGAAGCATACAGCGAAGATGGCAGTCTTGTTGGCAAAATGCAAATTTACTCCATCGGCGGCGGCGAAATTCTCGTCGCAGGCGAAAGCCTCACTCAGGGGGCCGACGTTTACCCCCATTCCAAGTTCGAAGAAATCAAGGCTTATTGCTTGCAAAAGGGCATTTGCCTTTGGCAGTACGCTCTGCAGTTCGAGGGGGAAGAAATTTTGCCCTATTTGCGTCAAGTTTGGCAGGCAATGATGGACTCCGTCGACCAAGGACTTGCGGCGGAAGGCGTTCTGCCGGGCGGTTTGGGCGTGGTGCGCCGCGCCAAGCAGCTTTCTTGCGATCCCAAGGGCAAGGAAAAAGCACAAACGCACGAAGATAGAATCGTCTCCTCTTACGCCTTTGCCGTAGGCGAACAAAACGCGGCAGGCGGCAGGGTGGTCACTGCACCCACTTGCGGTTCGTCGGGTGTTTTGCCGGCGGTTTTCCGTTACGTTGCGGAAACTCACGGTTATATGGAGGACGACGTCATCAAGGCGCTGCTCACGGCAGGGGTGGTGGGCAACCTTGTCAAAACAAACGCCTCCATTTCGGGTGCAGAGTGCGGCTGTCAGGCGGAAATCGGCACGGCGTGCGCCATGGCGGCGGCAGGCCTTGCGGAAATGTACGGCATGTCGGTGGACGAAATAGAGTACAGTGCGGAAGTGGCACTGGAGCACCATCTCGGATTGACCTGCGATCCCGTCGGCGGTCTGGTACAAATTCCCTGCATCGAGCGTAACGCTGTCGGCGCAATGAGGGCAATCAACGCCGTCAGTTTGGCATCTTTTTTGGCAGATAGCCGCAAGGTGTCGTTGGATACCGTCATTGCCGCCATGTACCAAACGGGCAAAGATATCTCCGTCGACTATCGTGAAACGGCAAACGGCGGCCTTGCCAAGGTGGTCAAGTAATTAAGGTGGTCAAGCAATTTTGTGTGCGTAGGCGATTTTTTCGCGCCATGCAATCAACGCAAAGGTACTTTTTAACAAGTCAAGAACGTTTATTTTAATAAGGTTCGTGCATTTTAATAATATTAGCGCATTTTTGATTTCGTTATTCGTTTAACAACGCCTGCGTACTTTTTCTGTATTTTTTATGGGACGGACAATTTTTTCAACGCCAGGTGATGGGTTGACAAAACATATTTAGGTTATTAAGGATTACGTATATAGATGAAGAAACTAATAACGTTCGATTTAGATGGTACTTTGCTCAACACGATAGGCGACCTTGCTGCCAGTGTCAATTACGCCATGCAGCAACTGGGATTGCCCACTTACACGGTTGGTCAGGTGCAAAACATGGTGGGCAACGGCGTCAAGGTGCTTTGCCGGCGTGCCGTGGGTAGCCGCGCCGATTTAGCCGACGAAGCCGTTCGCCTTCAACGATATTATTACGACTTGCACAACGACGATACCACTACCGAGTACGACGGCATTTCGCAAATGCTTGCCGACCTTTCCGCAAGCGGTTTTACCATCGCCGTTTTCAGCAACAAAGACCAAACCTTTGCGCGCAAACTGTGCAACCACTATTTCGGCGATGCCGTCAAGGTGGTTTTCGGCACTACGGAGGACGGCATCACCAAGCCCAACGCCACCAAACTTGTTAATTATATGGCGCAGTTTGGGTTTACCCCCTCTTGTAGCCTGTACAGTGGCGATAGCGAAGTAGACTTGCAAACGGCACAAAACGCCGGTATCCCCTGCATTTCCGTCACCTGGGGGTTCAAGAGTAAAAGCTTTCTTGCCGAGCAGGGTGCAACCCACCTTGCCGATACCCCTGCGGATGTCGTCGCCATCGCCAACTCCCTCGTCAAGTAATTTCTGTACTTAGTGTCAAGGCCTTCAAGATTATTGAAAACCAACAATGTTGGTACGAGGATTTACAATATTATTGAGAATTCCCGAGGTTATTGAAAAATCCACAAGTTTAGTAAAATAACCCACCAATGTTATTAAGAGAATTAGCAAGCTTAGGACGAAAAATTTCACCCCCCCCCCAAAAAAAACACAATATCCCTCTCAAAAATCGCTTGGCAATTCCGCCAAGCATTTTTAATTAAACTAAAATCCACCGAATAGCTCGGTGGATTCTTTTAATTAATAATTCTTTTTTATAGCATTGCATTGCAAAAGGCTTCGTAGTTAATCGATTCGTGCGACATGTGAAATACTGCGTATTCGATCACGTCAAAGTGGCACAAGAAATCCTGCATTACGTCGTAAAAAACTTTGGCTACAATTTGTGGCGGATTTTTGAACGCGCCGCAGCCGAATGCGCCGAGTATTAGCACGTCGTTTTTCTCTGCGGCGGCAATTTCAAATATACGGCGAATGCGTTGCGTAATCAATTTTTCAAAGTCTTGTGTTGAAATTTGTGCTGCTGTGTCCCCGTCTAAAGGATTCATCACGTTACTTGGGCGATGGCGTAGGTCTGGGGCAGCACACGTAATAATATCCACCTTCCACCAGTCTTTTTCGGGCAACGATTCGGGAAAATCCGTATCGCCTTTCAATACGCATACGTTCGGTGTGTAAATGCAGTCGGCGTTGCCAATCGGATTATGAGCTTCGTAATGAGGATCGTAAAACAAGTCTTGCATCTCATCCGTATTCAAACAGGGGTAAAGGGTAGAGCAGCGGCATATGCTTTCTTCCTGCGCCGACGAGCCGTACAAAACTCCGCCGCCGGGAGTGGTTGAAGAGGCAAAATTAAGCACGCACACCCTTTTGCCCTGCTTTGCGTAATTTTCGGATGCTTCAAGCGAACGCTTTCCGTTAACTACAACCGTTGCTTTTGTTGTTTTTGTCGGTGCAGGCACGCGTATTTTTGACTTTTCGGAAATGAATATTTGATTTTCGGTGGAGTCCGTTACGGCTTGACGTAAAGTTGGGTTAGAAAACACTTGAGCGATAGTGTCGTTAAATATTTTTGTGTTTCTCAATTTGCGGTCAGTCATTTAAGTTGTTCCTCCTCATCAATATTGTAGATATAATACTGTAAATAAAGTGGTTCGTCAAGTTTTGTCGCAAACGGTGCATTCGGGGCATTGCTATTAAGATTTTAGTATGTTTTTGCCGTGTCTAACAAAAATATTTTAAAAAAATTCAAAATGGGTATTGACATTGCCTTTTTGCGGGATTATAATTTGCTTAATCAATTAAGCAAGCATATTTTGCCGAGTATTTGCATCATTTCCGTCAATTTGATATTATCAAAGTCCCTTTATTGGGAGTATGGCGGCAGCAACCGAGCAAATAAGTTTGTTGGTTGGAAAACAAAACAGGAGGAAAAGAAATGAAAAAGAAGCTATTGTTCGTTTTGGTGGCAATTTTGCTTGTTGCAACGGCAGTGTTGACGGTTGCTTGCCAAGAGGACGAAGGGACTAAACACACAGTTACTTTCTACGACGGACAAACCGTCATCAAAGAGGTAAAGGTAGACGACGGCGCCACCGTTGAAGAGTTTGTTCCCACCAAAGAGGGAGGATACCAATTTATTGAATGGTTTTCCACACCAAGCTACACACACAAGTTTGATTTTTCCAAGGCAATAACCGAAGACGTTAGCGTATTTGCAGGGTTCACACTTTTCAGCAACGATACGCGCACCTTTTACGTTGTGGGTAGTGGCACAAGCGAGTTGCTCATCGGTCAAGACTGGGGCAAAAACATCAACGATAGCCACAAATTGACCAAGGTCGAAGGTAAAAACGAATATACCATCATCATGGACCTTCTTGCAGGGGACGAATTCCAATTTGCAATCAGCTCCAAGTGGGAAAACAAGCGTGGTTACGGCTATCTTGCAACGGATAAGCTTGCCGACGGCACCGTAGTATTCTCGGGCGAAGGCGGCGGCTTGGGCGAAGTAACTGCCAAGGGACGTAACATCAAGGTTGCATTGTCTGGCAATTACACTCTCACGCTCAAAACTTATCCCAACGAAGATACCTACAACACAAGCGATCCTACCTATACCGAAGCAGGCAAGGAAGTTTACAACGTTGGCACATTCGATACTATTGAGTTCGTCCGCAACGGAGATGCTCTCGTAGAAAAAGTAGTGGTTACTAAGTATTATATTAAGGGTTCGTCCATAACCAACTGGGCAGATATGTACAATGCAGCAACCACAATGACCAAGGCAGGCAAGGTGCACACTTTGAGCGTTTACCTCAAGGCAGGCGACGAGTTTATGTTTGCATCTTACAATTCCTCTGCCGACGGCGTAACTGCAGGTTCTCAGTACATCAAGTCCAACGCTCTTGATGCAGATTCACAAGCGGTAGTGGACGGCTACACGGAATCGGGTAGCAACATGAAGGCAAAGACGAGCGGCATGCACACCTTCTCTTACGATGAAAACACTGGCAAACTTACCGTTACGGTAGATTCCAACCAAGAAATGCCTGTTTACGATTACTATCTGGACGGCAAAACGCAAGCCGGATTAAACTGGGACGAAAAGGCTCTTGCAAGTAACAAGCTTCAAGAAACCGCAGCAGGCAGCGGCATTTTTGAAATTAAAAATGTCATTCTTGCAGCAGGCGACGAAATTCTTCTCCGTTCTTTCCAAAAGGGCGCAACTCCGAGCTATGCAAATAAGCTTTCCGATTACACTTCGCAGTATTTGCTTTCGAAACTTGCTCCCACCGAAAACTTCTCGGCAGTGTCGGCAAGCAACGCAAATATTAAGGTACTTGTTGCAGGAACCTACAACATCACCTTCAACGCTTACACCAAGATGATTACCATTGCATCGGCTACGTCCGAAGCAACGGCTTACGTAAAGGGTAGAGCAATCGAAAGTTGGGCAAATACACCCGCAAGCGGCAAAATGATTCTCGTCGACGGCAAGTTTGAAATTACCCTCACAATTGCGGCAAACGACGAAATTATGATTCAATACTTTGCTCCCGGTGACGAAACCCAATGGGGTGCGGCTTATCAGGGCAAGTCGGTAGTTGCAAGCGGAGCAAGCGACTGCTTTGACCTCCCGGCAAAAGACGCCGCTAGCGACAAAAACATCAAGTGCAAAACCGCAGGAACTTACAAATTAGTGTTCGATCCCACGGCAGGTACTATAACCATTACCGCAGCATAATTTTTGCGCAAGTAGGCAACTTGATTTCCTTTTCTCGACTAAGCTGAAATTACAAAGGGCACTTCAAGCAAGTTAACAGGTGCCAACGGCGTGTAAAGTAAAGCCGTCGTTAGCTTTGTAGGCAGGTAGACATTTACTCCTTTGTCTTACTGCAATTCGGCAAAAAACTCCGCCGATGTCATCGGCGGAGTGAGTCGAGTAATAATATTAAACTTTAACAAAATGCATCGAGTCGGACAACACTTCGCGATTTATTGCATTTTCAACGCAACCAATCACTGCTGCCAGCTTTTCGGTTTTCCTTTCTGTCAAGCTCAAAACTTTTGAACCGAGTATTTCGGCAAGCACGTAATCGCTCACCATCACTTTGCCGCTTGGCAAATTTTGCAAATCCGTCAAGTCGGTAACGAAAACGGTTTGCGGTATCACTGCCGTTATTTCATCTTTTAGCTCGTTATTTACGGGCGTTACGGCAACGTAAACGAAGTCTTTCCCCAATGCTTTTTCCGCCTGCTCTTTCAAGGCACGGTAGTCGGTGCAAACTTGATAAAACACCGGGTCGTTAACAAGCGAATCTACCGCAATTAGCGGAATAAAGTTTTCGTTTGCAAGCGCGTGGAATTCGTCGTTTTCGCAGCCGATACACACGCATGCCGATGCAGTAAGCCTACGCGGTTGTTCTTCCGCACAAAAGCTTACGCAGTAGTCCTTTTCGGCAAAAATGCGAGTCAATTCTTTTAGGGTGGCAAATAGCTCGGCATTTTGCAGCGTACTGTTTTGCTTGGACGTTTTTACAACTATATCCTTTACTGCGGTTTTCATTGCCGTGGCGTGAGGATTAGGAACGTATCCCAAAAAGTTAATTGCATGCAGCACCTTTTTGCGGGTTTCTTCCGGAATTCTTTTGTCGGTGCGCCCGTTAATTACGTACGAAACGGTGGCAACCGACACACCTGCAAGTTCGGCAACGTCTTTATTTGTGGGTTTTTTACTTTTAACGTTTGACATAACTGGTTTATATTAGCATTTTTACCGGTTATTGTCAAGGAGAGTTATGAACGACAAAGTCATTTTGCACGTAGCGGACAGTCAATTCTGCTACGCCGTAAACGCCAACACCGTCGAATTATTTCTTCGCACGGACAAGGATGATAGTTTCGACCAAGTCACAGTAGTTTACGGAAACAAATACGATTACTACGAAAAACAAGCGGAAGCGCCAATGAAAATAGCCTTCACGGATGACAGTTTCAACTATTACTTCATTCGTTTAACTCTTTCCGACGTGCGTTTCGTGTACATATTCAAGCTAGTGCAGTTTAACTAACCGAACGGCACTAAAATCTGTTACTGTTATGATAAAAGAAATATCATAAGGAGGCAGTATATATGAGCCAAAGAGCAGTATTATGGTGTCGGTCTGAAATGGGAAACACAGAGGACTTGACACGACAAAATCAAGTCCTCTCTTTCTATTGTAAAGAGCAAGGAATGAAAGCAGTTCGCACTATCATTGAATATGGGAAAGCGGATATATTGAAACTACGGAACTTTCGCCAAATGGCAAGATATGATGAGTGTGATGTGATACTCGTTGAGAACTTTGATGTGTTAGACTTTTCGCCTGATGTAACAACCGAGGAAATCAAATATCTCAAAGAGCGAGGCGTGAGAATAGTATCGGTGGACGAGGGAGAAATAACCCCCGATATGTTACCCGATTTATATAGAAAACGGTTTAAGGTTATCGTATGCAATAAAAACCTATATAACCGCAGACGGAAAATCCGTTACAACTAAATAAAGATAATCATAATCCGTTGGATAACTTGGAGGGTTTGATTGTTCAGAAGAACAGTCAGACCCTCTATTTTTTGTAAAAGGAGAGTAAAAATTATGACATTAGCATTGAATAAAGAATTAGCCAAAAGAGCCGTTTACGCGCTTGACGGCAATGCGGAATTTGCGCCAAAAATCGTGCGAAACTTCGTCGGAAACGTCCAAACGCCAGCCGTCGATGTCGTACTTCCTTATCCAATAGGTGGCGATATCTATTAGATGGTTTTGCAACGACGAGCAAGAGGTGTTGTACTTTGGCATATACTTACATACGCCAAAATATCTGTAATTGCCCTTTTGGGTATCCACCTTGTCGCCATCGACGATGAACCAATCGAAATAGGGCGATTTGTTGCCGTACTTGACGACGTCTTGAAACTCCGTGGTATCTTCACTACAATGATTGAAAACGGCGTCTAAGACCACCTTGATGCCGCGAGAATGTGCTTGCTGTACAAGCATTGCCAAGTCTTCGTCGGTGCCAAACTGTTCGTCGATGCGGTAGTAATCGCTAATATCGTACTTGTGGTTAGACTTGGACTTAAAAATAGGAGTAAGGTACAGTGCCGTTACGCCCAAGCCCTTCAAATAATCCAGTTTAGAAATAATTCCTTGCAAATCCCCGCCTGCAAAACTCTTGGGACTGGGCAAATCGCCCCACTTCAAATTGACGTAAGAAGCGTCTTTGTCCTTGTTACCGCAGCAAAATCTATCCACGAATATTTGGTAAAAAACCGCACTTGTTAGCCAACCTACCGTGGAAACCACGTCCGCCTCGTTTACGTAAGGCAATTGGAATGAATTGAAATAGGCAAGAGTAAAATCGTAAGAGCGTACAACGCCGTCCTCACAATAATAGACGGTTGCATCGCCCTGTTATATTCGATTTTGTTTTATGCGGTTGTACGAGCCTCGATATATAAGTCAA
>CAYYTD010000019.1:0-14754 GCA_964474475.1 uncultured Oscillospiraceae bacterium
GATTTAACGCATATTGTTCTATTTTCTTTTGCTCGGAAACGGAAAAGCAACTGACCTGCTTTTCAATCGTTTTCGGGCGTTTTATTTTGTTTGCGATGTATTCGGGGGTTAAACCAATCATAAACGCCGTTTTAAGTGAGTTTTGAAACACTGAAATAACGGTAGTACCTTTTTAAGGGCAAAACAAGCGTATTTTGTAAATCAACGAAGAGAATCAGCGTGTAAATTATATAATCTACTTAGAACAAATGCCAAAATCGTTGCAAAAGCAAAATAAACGCCTAAATATATTACAAAAAAAACGAACAATCGATGAACAAATTACCAGCAAGTCACAAGGTGCAACGTCCGCTGTGGTTGCCACTTTTTGTACAAAGTGACACTGGCAAATGCGCGGTTGCTTTCGTCGGCAAAGCAAAACCGCCTTGCGAAAAGGTCGACAAGGCGGTTGGTTATTAAGCAGTTAACAGTGACTACAGACGCCTAAAATACTACTCGGCATCCCTCGATACTTCAACTACTACATCATTTTTTAATACAACGGCCGTTTTGATGCGGATTTGGGTTGACCGTTGCCTACTTGTTCCGTGCCACGCATGCAAGCGTTGCCTTTTTTGAGTTAAGCGGTTTCGCGCTCCTCCCACTTTATTATTTTTGTATCTTCCGTTATTTTGTTGTACGGGTGGTCTTCGTTGTACGCTGCAAGAGAATACAAATAGTAGGTGTTGGAATACTTGAGTTCTTGATTGCTCAACATCGATATGGTTTTTGGGGCGGAATCAAAGGTGTAGGTGTATATACCACTAAATGCAAAATACATCACTTTGGGTTCGGTGCCCTTAAAGGTAACGCTTTCCAACGCCGAACAATTTTTAAACGTAAATCCACTTATTTTATTTATGGACGTGGGAAGCACCACCGTTTTGAGAGCTTCGCAGCCATCAAAAAGGTAATGGTCCAGTTCTTCAACTCCGTCAGGAATAGTCATTGACGTGAGTGCCAAACAGTAGGAAAATGCTTGCTTGCCGATTTTTGTAAGCCCTGTACCAAACTCTATCGTATCCAGCTTTTTGCAAGTAGCAAATGCGCCGTCGCCGATGGTTTTTACACTGTTGGGGATCGTGATGGACGTGAGCATTTCACATCTATAAAATGCGTTATTGGGAATTTCCGTCAATTGATTGCTTAGCGTTACTTCCGCAAGCAACTTGCAATCTTGGAAACATGCTTCGCCAATCGACTTGACTGTGTTGGGTATAACAATCTCCGTCAATTTTGCACACATACCAAATGCCCCGTCCCCAATGGTTGTAACGCTTGCAGGGATTGTAATACTGCTAATTTTTGCACCGCTAAACGCCTTTTTACCTATTGTTTTAACGTTGCCGCCAATAGTAATCGTTGGGTTCGTCGAGGAAGATGCAGAGGACTCGAACGCACTGTCGGGGATGTTGTCAATTCCACTGCCGATAACAATGCGTGTAACACTGGCCGTTTCGGCAAATGCATACGTTCCCAGCGTTTTTACGTTATCGGGAATGTCGATTGCGGAAATGTACCAAGAGCCTTGGAAAGCCTGATCGCCGATAGAAGTAACTTTTGCACCAAAGGTGATGGTTTTAACTGCGGAGTAATAGAAGGCACGATATTCTATCGTTTTGATGTTGCCTTCTAATTTTGCATTTACAATATTGCAACTTGCAAACGCATATTCGGGGATTGTTTCGATACCCAAACCGATATCTATCGCGGTGATTTTGCTGTTACAAAATGCGTGATGCATCATGGCGGTAACGTTATCCGGAATAACCACCTTGTTTAGGTTTTGAGTTGCCTCAAATGCGCAACTCCAAATTTTCTCGACTTTGTTATCAATAGTAAACTGGGTACCCTCCAGCTTGGCAGGGTATTTTACCAGCGTTTTGCCGTCCTTGGAGTACATAACGCCGTCCACCATTTTGAAATAGGGGTTGTCGGGCGAAATGGTTATTTGACGCAAATTTTCACAACCGCCGTTACCATTACCAAAGGAGAAGTCGTCAATTGTTTTTAGACCTTTGCCAATCGTTATCGTTTCAATATACGGATAAAGTACGCTGTCGCCCAGTATTTGTATGCTGTCCGGCAACACAAGGTGTTTGGGATTTAACGTAGAAAAGTAAAAAGCTTGATCAGCAATTTCTACAACCGGTTTATCTTTGTAGGTGCTAGGAACAACGAGATATTCCGTTCTGCGACCGTTGGGCGATTGTGTGCCTGTAACCTTGTAGCTTTCGCCGTCGGCGCGAAGTGCAAATGTAAACCAATCGGCGGCAGGTGTTGCACATACCGTACAAACTTCCGCTTCGTTATAGGTGCAAGAACCAAGTTTTCTGTACGGATCGTCAAAAGTTTTGGTACCTTTTGCGCCGCAATCATAACAGGAATAATAATACTTTGCAGGACTTTGGCAAGTTGCCGCCGCAGCAAGATAATCTTCCGCGCGAACCTGAGCAACAAAATCGTGGTCTAACAATTCGCCGTACTCGTTACCGCAAACGGAGCAAACGGCTCTTTTTGTGCAGGTTGCATTTCCACCACTGCAAGCAGCTTCGCCCGATTTTTCAGTAGTGTGAGAGCAAGTTGCGGCGTGCCAATGGTTTGTGCCATCACTAGTCCACTCATTGCTGAAAGTGTGAGTGTGGTCCAGTTTGGGGATGGGCTGGCGGTCTTCGTATTTACATCCTATGCATACACGCACCTTTACGCCCTCTTCCGTTTCGGTGGCGGGTTTTTCCGTGCTCCAACCACCGTTTTCATCGTAGTAGTGTGCGGCGTTGGAATCTTTCAAATCGGTATGGCCACAAGTTGCAGCGTGCCAGTGATGGGTTTCACTTTGCGACCATTCCTTACTGAAAGTGTGTGTATGCTCGTTTGTTACAACGGGCTCCACCAAAACGAAAATGGAAAAACTGTCCGTTTCGAAAGAGATTTTGCCATCCGCATAGGTTGCCGAAAGACGTTCGACCGTGCCGTTATCCTTAACATGCAAAACAGCTCTGTAGCTTGCATATGCTGCCGTCACAGGAATGGTCACTTTAACTTTGCCGTTTGGTTGCACCTTTGCATTGTCCTTAACGACGGAAATATCCAAGATGTACACAGGCTTGAAAACGTTGTATTCCTGCCCCTTGATGGCCTCCAATGCCTCTTTACCCTCGTCGCTCGTTTCGGCAACGAGTGTAGCTACAAAGGAAGATCCTTCGGGAAAGGAACCGCCCTCCACCATTGCGCCGCTTTCGCTGACAATCTCATCCAAAGTGGCTTCGTCGCAAGCGACAAGCGCACAAATTGCCAACGAAAAAACAAGCACGAATGCAATTAGAACTAACGATTTGTTTCTCATTGATGTTTTCTCCTCTTAATTTTGAGCGTTATTTTGCCGTTCTAAAGGAATAATTACCCCTCACCGCCAAAATAAACAGCGGCAACGTTTACGCTTTTGTGTTGTTTATTATACTCCAAAGATACATTAGTGCGCAATACTTTTACGAAAAAACGCAAAGGATTTTTCAAATTAAGCAACCGCTAGGCAACGAACTGTCTAAAAAAACCGTTGAAGAATCTAAATAAACACGCCTACTCGCTACTTGCGATAAAATTGCCGTTGTACGCAAAAAGCCGAAGAAAAACTTCGGCTTTGAGTTGATTTAATTAAAAATAGCGGTTTTTCGGTTTGCTTTTTTATCTGCAAATACCGACTTTTCAGTTTGCTCTTTTCTACTTTTTCGCCTTTGACGTTTACTTTTAACCAACTAATCGGCACAAACATTGCAACGCCTTGAAAGAATTACAAAGCAAAGTACTTGCAATTGTAAAATGCAAAGCGATGACAGGCAAAAAACTACAAGGCAATTTTGTTCATCAATTGAGACATTTTGTACAAATAGGGTTTGGCAACGGGGAAACGAATCATAAAATTGCGATACGCCATCCAACAAACTTTGAGTATTTTGGGATTTTTTAAATAAAGCCCGTTTACGAGATAGTCGGTAACGAAGTAAACTTCCGTTCGGTCGCCGTCGGAAAGCTTGCTTGAAAGCAAAGTTTCTTTGAGTGCGGCGGATATTTGCACCAAAGACGTTAACACGCCCGACTGCACGTAAACCTTTTCGGCAGTGAAAAACTTTTCGGCTTGAGCCATTTCGTCCTTGCCAAAGCTTGCTGGATCTACGTTGCGAAGAAGGCTTTCGCCTGCACGCTTGAAAGGCTTGATAACTTCGTTGACGAACCGCCTGTAACTAGCATCGTTGTCAACATCGGCATAGTACTCGTGCAAAAAATCCAGCACATTGCGCCTACCGCTGTCAATTTCGGTAAACAAGCACACTACGAAGGTGAAAAGACGAGTCGTATCTTGAGGCAATTTGAGTTGGCACATCACAACGCCGTCGGCGCGAGTCCAGGTGACGCGTGCGCGCGAAAACTCCGTTACGTAAGAGGTGTTTTTGACTGTTCCTGCCAAAACTTTGCTAAGCACAGGTGAGGCAACTACGCACTTTAACAGCGAGGCGATATTTTTGTTTACCAATATCAACTCACCGTCAATCAAATCGTTTACGCATTCGTTAAAATATGCTAATTCGTTCGTACTCATATCGTCCTCTTCGACTTTTTGCAATACTTTGCGTTCTTTTTTGTAAATTATAACACACAATTTGCAACATTGAAAGCCTTTTTTGTGAAAAGACTAAAAAGCCGCAAAACTATTTTTCCTCAATTTGAATAAAACCCTTGTTTATCGCGAAAATTTATTGTATAATGTTTGACGTATGCACTCGATGCGGACAACGACGAACAAGGAGGCGCGCAATGCAAGCGGGAATTACACAAGACAGTACCCAAAACAAGCTGATATTGCTGTTTGTATTTGACAAAATGGAAACTGCGCTTACCGAAGCTACCGTGTTGGATTTGTGCAGCTACAAAAACAACTGGATTGACTTTACCAATTGCAAGCAAACGCTGTACGACGTAGTTCAAAACGGGTTCGTTTACAAAAGCGTGCCCATGGGCGGCGGCGAAGAACTGTACGACCTAACTGCCGAGGGAAGATGGTGCCTAAAAAACTTTTACACACGCATCCCCTCTAGCGTGCGGCAGCTGATATCCGACGACATCAAGAAAAAGCGCATAGATTACCGCCGCAGACAAGACTACGTTGCCACTTACGAAAAATGCCCCGACGGAAGCTACGACGTGATTCTTAAAATAATTGAACCCACCAAAACGACGTTGGAAATTAAATTTAACGTAATGACGAGGAACATTGCCAAATACATTGAGCGCTCTTGGCAAGAAAAAGCCCCCTCCGTTTACGGAAAGATTTCCGATTCGCTTATAGATTAAACTAATATTTTGCTATTGAGTTGACGACAGTATTGCCGTCAACTTTTTATTTGCACAAAACTTGTCGACACAAAAAACAAACGCTGATGCAAAAGACCACTACTGATGCAAAAAATCCACTGCCGAGGCAAGTGGATTTAAGAATGAACCGTTATTAAACTATTCAAAACAATAATTTTGCAATGGCAGGTTGTTAACCTCTGTGCAACAGGTACAGCAACGCCATTACTACGGAGACGTAGCAAGTGTGCGTTTCTGACACAATATTGCCAGGATATTCCACCACCGCACCGTTGGACACCACGTTTCTAGTGCCAAGCAACGGAGCGTTTACGCGTGCCTTCTTCATCAGTTCTTGCGGTATACCTGCGGAATGTCCGTAGTACAACTCGGCATTACAATAGGCGTTGAGCCCAATATCTATTACGGCATCGGCACCGACGAAAGCCGCCGACGGGTTGTCGATTACTATTCCCCTGCGCACGGTGGCTACGTCGTCGGGAGGCAAGCACCACACAACCGAAGAATTGTACAGTCCCAAAGCGTGGGTGAGTTCCGCCATTTTGTTTACCTTTTTGTTGCCTACAACCAGCACGGAAATACCCTTCAAACCGTCGGTTTTTACGCTTAACGCCGCAAGATCGGCAAGCACTCCGACGGGATCGAAGGAAGAAGAGCCGCCGTTAATTACGTTGCACTTTGCTTTTTGCGCAAAGGCACGAATCAAATTGTCGTCGCCGTTAGACACGACTACGTCGTTTGCGCCCATTGCATCCAACGCCATGAGTTGTTCCATTACGTCATCGGTGGCAAACACTTCTTGCGAAGTACCGGACATGTACGCCGCTGCCAAAGAAAATGCTGCGGAGCGCCAATCTGCCCGATTCCACACACCGCACAGCACGCTTCCTGCCAAATGGGGGCTTTTTTTGTAATTGGACAGCACCACTTTGCGCATTTGCATTGCAACGGCAATTACTTTGTCCACAAAATCTTTATCACATTCAACAAGGGAAAGTATGTTTTTCATTTCGCCCTCTCAAAATTAAAAACAATTGGCTAACAAGCCGAAAAGAATTGAAAAGCCGCATTTGCAAAAACTTGCATTAAGCAGTATCACCACGCTATTTTCTACAACGGCAAAATACGTTAGTCCTTGCCAACTCCGTGCAAAACGTTCAATACGTCCTGAAAATACTTTGGCAACGGAGCGGAAAAGGTCATTTGCTCCCCCGTGCGAGGATGAACGAAAGAAATGGTTTGTGCGTGGAGAAGTTGACCGTCGAGCTTCCATTTGCAATTTTTGTAACCGTAGGTTTTGTCTCCCACCACGGGATGGCCTAAGCACCTTGCTGCGTGCACCCTTATTTGGTGCGTTCGGCCCGTTTTGAGTTCAAACTTGACGAGAGTGTAGCCGCCAAGCCTCTCAACGACGCTGTAAGCCGTTTGAGCAGGACGGCCGTCGGAAGTTACGTCCATCTTTTTTCGGTCCGTCTTGCTGCGTCCTATCGGCTTGTCGATGAAACCTTCATCCTGTTTTACCGTGCCTTCCAGTAATGCGTAGTAAATGCGGCGGCAAGTTTTGTTTTGAATTTGCTTTTGCAATTCCACGTGAGCAAAGTCGTTTTTGGCAACGACGAGCAGCCCGCTGGTGTCTTTGTCCAACCTGTGCACGATGCCCGGCCGCAAAACGCCGTTAATGCCGGACAAATCTTTAACGTGAAAAAGCAGCGCGTTGACGAGAGTGTTTTGGTAGCAACCGCTTGCCGGATGTACCACCATGCCTTGCGCTTTGTTGATGACAGCCAAGTCGGAATCCTGATAAACGACGTCCAGCGGCAAATCTTGCGGCTCAACGTTCAGTTCCACTTCGTCGGGCAAACAGGCTTGAACCAAATCGCCTTCCTTGACGGCCGTCGATGCCTTTGTGGTTACAACTCCGTTAAGTGAAACGGCGGAATCTTGAATGAGCTTTTGCGCGTGAGAACGAGTTAAATCCGCCGACTCCGAAAGGAAAACGTCCAACCGACGGCAATCTTCTTGGCAATTGAATTTGATAATTTTCATATCGTTTTATTAGTCGGTGACGGAGGAGCTTGGAACGTCGCCGCTTTCACTCTCCGTAGTTATTTCGTCGTCACCAGTTAATTGAGGTTCGTCACAGGCAATTTGGCCATCCTGCGGCGGAACACCTTCCTCTTGATTTTCGCCGTTCTTGGCAGCTTGCTCCTCTTTCAATACGTGCAAAAGCGAATCTTGATCGAAAAACACTATTGCCAAAATTGCCATTATTACGCCTATTACCAAGCAGCTATCGGCAATATTGAAAGAATAGGGAAAAAAATCGGTAAGACCGAGTGCGCTAAAATCGAAATGGATAAAATCCCTCACCTTTCCGCTAAAAAACGTGCCTTCTTTGGCAACGTAGCAACGGTCGATAAAGTTTCCTATCGTGCCACCTATTACAAGCGGATAGGCAATTTTGCCCCAAACGCTACGGGTGTAACTGCGGGCAAGCAACCACACGAAAAGGGGAATGCCCACGAGCGTTATTACAAAAAATACTACATCGGGCAGGTTCAAGCCCATAGTGGCGCCTGGATTAAGCACCGTGTCGAATACGACAAACTTGCCGATTACGTCGGCGTGTTGATGCTCTTTTCCACCAAAGTGAAGGTCAAAAATGAAATATTTTGTTAGTTGGTCTGCCAATACGCACAAAGCAACGATTGCTGCACTTACAAGTGCGTATTGCCAAATTTTGGCGTTTTTCCTTCCTTCAGCCATTGTCGGAACTCCCGTTGTCGTCGGTAAAAGTAAATATAGATTCAGCATCGGGGCTGACGAAAATTTTTGCGCGAGGTTTGACTTGAGCCGTGCCCACTTTGGAATCGGCAATTACTTTGCGGCGATACGCATAAGCACAGAATAAAACCGCAACCGCCAACACAAGCAACACTATTGAAGGTAAAACCCCGAATACAGCCCACAAATTGACCAGTTGGCTACGTGCGTTTTGCGCAACGGCAACGAATTCGGGCGAAAGCATCGTGTCGGCAACTGTATCCACAACGGTGTTGATTCTGTTGACGAACTCTTTTCCGTTCAACTTGTCGAGATTGGCAAAACTGTCCTGCGCGGTATTGCTAATGCACTTGTCTTCGTTAGCACTTTCCGTATAGCCGCTTAGCGTGCTACCGTAAGCACCTGCATAGAAAAACGCAGTGGGAACTCCCTTCAAGCGGAAGGAGGTGTGGTCGGAACCTTGCGTGGTTTCGTAATAACCGTAGCCGTATATATCCAAAAAGGACAACACGCCCGACGCATAAGGCTTGCGATTCAAAGTCGATGCCTTGCCTGACGATTTGCTTACGAACAAATCTTCCAGGTCGGTACGCTTGTTTTCGCATTGCAAGTAAAGCTCGTCACCGTTTGCGATGCAATCGAAATTGATCATGAGCAAAACTGATGACAACTCTTCGTCGGTGAGATTGTCAACAAAGTGCTTGGAGCCGTACAAGCCTTGTTCTTCGCCGCCGAAAGCCACAAACCACACGTCAAAGGGCAATTGGGTGCGAAGGGGAGCCAAACGCATCATTAACATGTACAAAGCAGCTATTCCGCAAGCGTTGTCGGCTGCGCCGTCGGCAGTGCCGATGTTGTCGAAATGGGCGCCAACCACTATTACTTCGTTTGAACTGGTATCTATTTTGGCAATTACGTTTGCCGTTTGGTACTTTCCGTCCGAAACGGTAACGTTAACTCCGCCTTGAATGGAACTGGACACGCCCTCGACGGACGAAAACTGTTCGTTAAGGAAATTTGCCACGGCAAATTCGTTTTCTTGGTCACTACGCGACGGAAATTGTTCGCAAAACTGCTTTGTAAGAACGTAAGCCAAATCCGATTGATAGTCCGTTGAACTCTCTTCGGCGTAAACAACCGAATTGCCGTCACAAAAACTAACGCCAACACAGCCAAAAAGCAAAGTAAACGCCGTTGCGGCAGTCAACAAGAAAGGCAGGAATTTTTTCATAGTACCGCGCCTCCCGTTGTGACAGAAATTATTGCCGACAATGCATTGATGATTTGTATGGCACAAAATACGGCAAACACTACGAACAATCCGTTTACGTAGTTTGCCTTGGTAACGTCGTTAAAATACAAATTGGCGGTGACTTTGTAAAAGGCAAATAGTGCCACTGCCGTTAAAACGAAGGGGACGACGGTGGAAATCCACACGGAAGCAAGGGGCGTGAACAAGCCAATCAGGTTGACGAGCCCCATGGCAAAGTGATAACCGCCTGCAAACAAAGTTGCAATTAGCGTGTATTCCCTCTTGGGTACGGAAAAGAATCCGCACGACGTTAGCAAAATGCGGCAAAGCCATTTTAGCAAAAGCAACGTTATTACTCCGCCAATAAGCATGGTTGGAATTGCAAACAGCGTGGTGTTGGACTTGGTAAAGTTAAAGCCCGTAAACAACACTCCGCTTTGCAAAAGCTGATAGGTGGTTTGCCAATTACCAAAACTGTACGCAACTAAAAACGCCACGTCCGCAAGAACACTGCACAATCCAAAATTTTTTCTTAACTTATCTAACAAGAAACACTCCTTTACAACGCAGCAAGTTGTAAAATTAACGTAGTCATTACTTCGTCTTCGTTTACGAAAGCCAAAAGTTTGCTTTCGGCAGAAGCAAAAATATCCAATGCTCTTTTGAGCTGCATGGGCTTGTATTTTGCCGCAGTTTGCTTGGCAAAACCCACTGCCCCCGCCTTTACGCCCAAATATTTGGCAAGCTCGTCTTGCGGAAAATCGGACGTCTTGACGTAGTACGCCCTACGGTAGAAGCTGTAAAGCAAGGCAAACAGTCTGCGAGCTTCCTCTCCGTTTTGACGAAGGGACCTGTATATTTGCAAGGATTTGTCGGGATTCTTTGCCGCAATTGCCCCCGAAAGGTCGAAAACGGCAAACTCGACGTCCTTTGTAACCATTTCTTCGACGGAATCGACGTTGAACACGCCGTAATCTATCAGCTTTTGCGTTTCCCCTGCAACGCGCGACATGTCGCACAGGCAATAAGTTGCCAACTTGTCCGCCGACAGTCTGTCCACGTCCATGTCGGCACGCCTGCAAGTTGCCACTATCCACTTGATAACGACGGACTTGTCCTGTCTGTTGCAGTCCACGGGTTCTATTCCAAGCCCATCAAAGGGCTTGTAGTCGTCGCACAAAAACACTATGCAGTAACTTCCGTCGCACTCGGCAACAAGCTTTTTGAGCGTTTGTGCCGCCGTTTGCTGCTGCTTTCCGTTGGGAAAAGCAAAATCGCTACAAATAACGAGCTTGACGGGATTGGTCATGGAGGGAGTAAAGCAGCTAAGTTCTATGTCCCTCACCGTGGGGGACGTGAGCTCTTCCGCCGACAATGGATCTAACGTGCCAAGATGATTTTTTATATTGCCCAAACAGCGTTGTTTTATCCAACGGTCACTGCCGAACAGACAAAACGCAGGAAAGCTACCGGTGGCAAGTTTGTCTTTCAAATCCAAAAAATTCGTCACAAATACCTCTTTTGTTGCACTCACGCAGGCATACCTTTGCCAAAATACTCTTGCAAAACTTGCCGCACTACCAAAAATTAAATTGACTAAACGCCCAATTAAAGGCTGACGAGCGACAAATTAAATAAAGCTAAGCATTATTTTATCATATCGTTGTGTTATTGTAAAGTTTCCGTACTTGTTTGCGCCGTAGTTGCCCGCAAGAGTGCTTTGTTTGAGCGTTAGCGAAATCTTTCCGCTGTTACTTACACGCTGCGAAGCCTGCGGCAACACGAAAACATCCACGTCCGAACGCAAGGCGGCAAAGGCATCGACGGCTATCGTTCCGCCAAATATGCTGCAAACACTCAGCCCTGCGGAATTTTCCATTACCACCGCGCGCAAAGCACCGTCGTAAACCACCTGACAGCGCACTTTGCCACTGCCCACAACGTCGTTTTTAACGACGTACACTACGTTTATGTCATTATTTTGCAAATACTCCTGCGCTTCCCCGTTAGAGGACCTGTCGGCAACGTAAACTTTGGTTACATCGATATTATCACAGAAATCTTTAAGTAAATTGAAATTGCAGGACACGAAACTGCTTACGTACAAATCGCACGAGGAAATTTTGAGCGTAGAAAGATACTCCATCGTGTCGCCGGCAACGTATTCGTCGACGAAATTACACAAAACGGCAACGTCTCCGCATTGGTCGCTCATTACTATTGCAATGTCGTCGTAGCCGAAGAAAACAGCTGCCTGATTTTCGCAAGGCTTGTCCGTTGCGGCGTAGATGCAGTCGAAAAGAATAACGGCAACGCACAGCGCCGAAATGACACATTTGGCAATTTTGCCCACGTTTACATAACCGCCAGCCAAAAATGCCAGCGCAATTATCCCTATGGTTGCGGTAACGGCGGCGGATATTGCCGTAGTTGCAAAGTCGAAGGATGCCGTGAAGCTTGCAACTACGTTTACCAGCCACAACAATTTGTCGGCAAACCAAAGAACGTAGCCGAAAATCCACGGTAGCATTCCCACGAAACATATAATAAACGCAAAAGAGAGCACCGGAATTGCCACCACGTTGGTTATCAAACCGAAAGTGGGAACTTCGCCGAAATGGGCGGCAACACAAAACGCGGTAATCAGGCTACAACAAGTTGTAATTGCGGCGGAACTGATGACGCACCTTAACGCCGCCGACTTGACCTTGGCGGAAATCCACCTGTTGATGGGCAAAAATAACGTAGAAATACCGAAAACGGACAAAAATGACAATTTGAAACCGAGATCGAAAAGATATACGGGGCGGAAAAGCAATATTATCGTTGCGGCAATGCCCAACGAATTGAGCAAATCTGCCTTGCCGTAAAAAATCTTTGCCGCGTACACGCAACAAAGCATTATTACCGCCCTCGACACGGACGGTGAGAATCCGCAAATCCAAGCATAAAACAACAATGGCAAAACTATTATTGCCAGCTCAACCGCGGGACGAAGCTTGAAACGCTTTAGCACAAGGGTTATTACCGCCACCACCACGCCTACGTGCAAGCCGCTTACCGCCAGCAAATGGGTGATGTCTGCGCGTTGAAAAACGGTGTACTTGTCGTCGTCCATGGCGTTTCGGTCGCCGCACAGCAAGGCGTAAGCCACGTCGGCATTGCTATCCATGTACTCGTTGCATCTGTCGTAAACATACTTGCGGATGCGCTCGTCCAACTTCATTTTGCCTTGCGTTTGCGACTTGATGGTTGCGGAAGAAAGAAGGTATTTTACGTTGTTTTTGCTGTAGAAAGTATTGGTTGTGGAACCTTGAACTCCATAAGCCGTATTCAGTGTCCCTTTCAACACCAGCACGTCGCCGCAACGAATATTAGTGGCGTCGTAACTGTAATAAAGAATTTTACCCTTTACGCTTTTGCCGTCCACGTAGCACTCGTCCAAATAGACGGAATTGCTTTCCTTTCCGTTGCGAGCAACGTCCGTTACTCTGCCGCTAACCTCTGCTTTGCAATCGATAACCTCGTCGTCAAACTGAGAATGAGCGGATGCCGTCATCAACGCAAAGCCTACGGCAAGAGCCACGACGCAGCAAATTGCCATGGCAACGTTTTTGCGTGTTACCACGCAAAACACGGTAATACCGGCGTAACAAACGCAAGCAACGGCAAATATCCACCAATTGCCGCTAAAAACGTATCTTGCGGCAGCTATGCCCACCGCCAACGATACGGCAACAAACAGCGGCGGTCTTACGTTAATAATTTTCTTCATAATCCGCCCTGTCCACGTAAAATTTGTAATAGTTGTTTTGGTACTTTTCGCCAAGGCACTCCTTGAGTTGCTCTTTGTTGCGTACCTTGCCCTTTTGAAGGATAAAATCGGCAATGAGATTGATCACTTCGGCATCTATTCCGTCGACGGCAAGCCTTTGCGTAACCAAAATGCCGTTGCAATTAACACAATTGCGTTTACTGCCGCCTTCATCGACGTAGTCCACCACGACGGAATCCATTTTGCCGTCGACAAACTGCGAACCGAAATCGGGCAAACGAGAAAACTCTACCATGCCTGCCTTTAATACAAGCGCGTAATAGTCGGAACCTTGCTCAACCTCCACAAAGCCTTCCTTTTGCACTGCGCCGCACACGTAAACACGATAGGTAACTTTGGTAGAATTTTGCACCTGCGTAGGCGCATAGGGCGAAAGCTCGTTGCAACCGCAACAAGCCAACAAAACCATACACAGCAAACACAGCAAAATTCTCTTCATAACGGCACCATATTAAGGATTTGTTATATTGTACTACATTAAAAGGGTTATTTCAATAGGCAAAACTCATTTGGTCGCCTTAAAAAACACTTTTGTCGCGCACAAGCACTTGCGAAACGCTTGGCAGCAAAGAAATAGCCAAATAGTAAAAAAGTTGCCGCAAGGGCAACGAATTAAAAAAATCCGAAGGCGAGGTTTACTGAGGTTCAACCTGAGCAATACAGGTGGGTGATCTGCTATGCGCGTACATTCTTTACCGAGGCAAAAGCCTTAGATTCATCGCAGAAACATAGTAACCCGAAATCAGCGCTTCGACGCGATCCCCTTTTACGAAATGTAGTTGACGCAAATGTAAAATCACTCGCCAATCGGAACGATATTATCCTACCACATTTCTACTATTATTTCAACGGTTTTTACTCTATTTGTGCGTTATCCTTGCAAAAAGCCCGAAATGGAAGATTTGAGCCACAAAAACAAAAATCCCGATACTGTTATCGTATCGGGATTCATTGACTGAATTGGTGACTCATAGGGGACTCGAACCCCTGTTCTCGCCGTGAGAGGGCGATGTCCTAGGCCGCTAGACTAATGAGCCATATTCGACTTGTGTTAGTATAGCATAGCCGTCGGCAAAATGCAAGTATTTTTTTGCTCAAAAGGAAGATATTGCACAATAGCGTGCATTTGCAAGTTTTGTCATCTATTGAGAAGAAAGAAAAACTTGCACTTGTTGCCGCGTATTACACAAAATATTCTCCCTTTTGCACAGTCGAACTGCCAAAAATAATAAAAACGCAAGATGCATGCAAAACGCCTCTAGCGGCTGTGTGTGCCGCAAGTTTCGCTTGTGCGTTGCAAACTACTTGCAACGTGCTTGTCTTACTGCCCTTGCCCAGCCGTCAACGAGCTGATTGCGACGATCTTCCGCCATGTTAGGCACAAACTCCCTGTCGACAACCAAGTTGTTCTTTATTTCTTCAATGCCATTCCAATATCCGCAAGTTAGCCCTGCCAAATAGCACGCGCCGAGCG
>CAYYTD010000020.1:0-14411 GCA_964474475.1 uncultured Oscillospiraceae bacterium
ACTGTACTTTTCCAGCGTTTCAAAGTCTATTCTCGGCTTGTAGTAAAATCCTTCTACCCAGGCAATGGAATTGAGACGACACAAATTGTAATAGCCCGTATTGTTTTTTGCCAACAAAATAAGGTGGAAGTACTCCTTGTTGTCGTAACCGACACCGTGCAAGTTTTCGCACAAATAAAACTCACACCCGATTATTGGCTTGACGCCTGCGGCGTGTGCCGCATTCAAAAATTTCCACGCGCAATACATGTTGCCGTGATCGGTAACCGCAATGGCGGGCATATTGAGCTGCTTGCACTTTGCCAACATCTCGTCGATGCGAGTGGCACCGTCTAACAAGCTGTATTCCGTATGTACGTGAAGATGAACGAATTGTTTCATTTTGAACCTCTGTAAATTCCGCCGTCGGCTAACGATTGGCTATTTCGATTAGTTTGTTTAGCCTGTGGTTTGCACCGCTTTTGGATACTCCTAATTTTGCCGCTATCTCTTCGAGATTCGCCTCGGGATATTCTTCTCTAATTTCGGCAGCGTCTTTTAAGCTTTGTGGCAAATTGGCGTACTCACCCGTCTTCTTTAACATTTCTATTGCCGCAAGTTGCCTTTCGCAAGCAACGACGCTCTTTTCTATATTTGCCGAAATGCAATTACTTTGCCTATTTGCCGTATTGCGAAGGCTGCGCCCTATGATTACGTTTTCCAACTTGAGCTTTGCGGACATAGCGTTTACGTAAACTAAAAAATCGGCTATTTTTTCGCTGTCCTTAACGTACAGCAAAGTTGTGTTTTTGCGCGTGGTACGCTTAAAGTCCATTTCCGCATAGGCATTTGCCACGCAATTTGCAAAGTCGACATCGGAAAACCTCAATTCGAGGTGATACTTTGCCTTGGAAATGTTTTCGCCCACGTCGCTTTCGGCAACGGGAATAACTACGGATCCGCACGACGTGAACAATCCCTGCATAAAAGCGCGTTTGCAACACTCTTTGTTTGGGACTATTGAAGTCCAATCGGAGCAAAAATGCATGGTGCCTTCGTCGTCTTTGTATGTAAGACCGAGCTTTTCGCCCACGTTGCCAACAAATTCACAAGAATAGACGGCTTGTCCCTTGACGTTCAAGTTGGAAGATTGAATTTCGGAAGATACGGAAAACTCTTTGTCGGCAATTTTTTGACAAAGCAACAGCAAATCGTGGTTGTCGCTTTGCACGGAGTAGGCAAAACCTCTGAAGGTCAAGTCCAACGACCCTGCCGACTTTACCACGGCAGTTAAAAAGCATTTGCCGCAACAACCGCGCAAATTTTTGACAGACTTTAGTATTTCCTGCTTTACGTTTTGCGAAAAAGTCATTTTTCCGTTTCACCCATGTCGACAAAATTCAGCATGCGCACTTCACTCTCGGCAAAAACGCCAAAGCGTTGCCAAAGAGTTTTTTGCATATGCATTATTAATAAGTATATATCTTCGGGGGCGGCTTTGTCAATGTTTATGGCGAAACCCGCGTGTTTTTTTGATACTGCAGCCCCTCCGACGGAGTACCCTTTTAACCCGGCCACGTCCAAAAGACGAGCAACTGCCACGCGCGGATGGCACAGCACGCTTCCTGCGGATTTTTGTCCGAGAGGTTGAGTTTTCCTTTTGATTGCCATTTGGTTTTCTATTATTAACTTGACTTTGCGTGCGTCGCTTTGCCTAAAGCGCATTTTCACCTTGATGACGGGCATATTGTGCTGCTTGAACAAGCTCGTTCGATAGCCGAAGTGGCAGTCGGCAGCTGAGAACTTGTGCACCTTGCCATTTTCCATTGCCCACACGCATTCCACCACGCTACCAGTATTTTGCGAAAAACAGCCGGCGTTGCCCACAACCGCGCCACCCACCGTTGACGGCAAACAGCAAAAAAATTCGCCGCCGCTCAACCCGAGTTTTGCCAGCTCTCTGCCCATCTTGACAGTGGAAGCGCCTGCGTACGCCGTGACGGAATCGCCCTTGACTTGAAAATGATTAAACTTTTTGGCGCAAATGACCATTCCATCGTAAAAACAAGACGATGCCAGCACGTTGCTGCCGTATCCCAAAATAACGTGCGGAATTGACCACCGAGTTGCAAGATTCAACGCCAAAACAAACTGCTTTTCGTTTGCCGGATAGACGACCAAACGAATACCACCGCCGCAACAAAGGGTGGTAAGCTTGCAAAAAGAACCGAATTCCTCTACCATTACACCCTGCTCTATCAATTTGCCTTTAATAACGTCCATTTCTACTTTCATTTTGAAAACAACAACGTTAATGCCGTTTGCCTTTGTGCAGCTATTACATCCTCTTTGCAAAAGGCGCTTGGTACGTAACAATCATTTAATGCGTTTTCCATTGCAACGTACCTTTCGTCGGAATATACGCTCTTTTCTAAAACCGAAAACATGCCCACTGAAGTTAACCTTTGCTGTGAGGAATCGAAAAGCATATGTTGCACGAAAGCCTCGCACTCGTTGAAGGCCGTCGTGCCCGAACAAACGCCAAGGTATTGAACCAAATCGGTATAGGTTGCAAGGGGCACATAGCTTAACGCGTCTATTTTGCCGTTGGCTTCGCGTTTGCTTAGGCGGTACAAATCTCGTTGAGTGCCGAGCAGCGTTGCGGCGTAATCGCCTGCAACAAACTTGTCGTACGCCTCGTACTGCGTAAGTTGCGTATCGGGAGCGCTACCTCCACCGACGTTGCACATAGACAACGCCGTTAGCGGACTGCCAAACTGCCAAAATCCGCACACGAAAGGACGTAGCTCTATTTCGTTTTTGCCTACCTTTTTCGTCACTTGCGTAGTAAGACACTTGCTTATGAGTTGATCGGCAACAAGAACACTTTGCCGAGAAAACAAACAATATCCGCCCATATACAGCGGAGCGGCAAGCTTTTGATTCCCCACCATTGCCGATGCTAGCACGTTTTGCTTAACGCCTGCAAAAGATACGCTTAACGGAGCTAATTCTTTGGCAAAAAGGTCGCCTGCCCCACGAGGAAAGCACAGGAGATCGAACTTGTCTCCGTTTTGCAATCGTTGCAACGCTTGTTGCAAAGTTAAGTTGTCTACGTGCACGTAAACGCCATTGTGCTTGCTTTCAAACGAGGCAGCACAACGAGTAATATATGCGCTTCTGCTGCCTATACCGCCCTCAAAACTTTCGACGTTCCACATTGTAAGTACACATTTTTGCAACGGCAGAGTTTGATCGGGGAGTTGAGTATCGGTTAACCGAGGAAATACGAATACAAAAACGGCAATGCAGAAAAGCGCTAGCAACACCATTGAAATTATTTTTGTTTTACTCACCTTTGTTATTTGCTCCTAATATGATTGTAACTTGCAAGGCAATGGCTATTGACCGACGGTAATTAAACCGCATTGGTGCCTTGGTATACTATTATACGCACGCATCTGCCTTTATTTTACAATCCGCATCGTTAACGTTTGTTTGTATTGCCTATTTACAAGCGTGAATTTTTACGATATAATAATGACAGATGGTTCGCTTGCGAACGAAGCGTGACGAAACCAAATAACGATAGGGGAATTACTACATGAAACTGAACTACAAACGAACTTTGTTAGTCGGCTTTGCATTCTTTCTTATTTGCGTGTTTTGGCAAGCATACGACAACATAGTGCCGCTTACGTTGACCAACAAATTCGGGCTAGATCAAACTTGGTCGGGCTTGATAATGTCCCTAGACAACATATTAGCGCTCTTCCTGTTACCGCTTTTTGGCGCTTGGTCGGACAAAACGGACACGAAGCGTGGCAAAAGAACGCCCTTTATCTTGATAGGCACCATTTGCGCAATCGTTTGCTTTATGGGGTTAACCTTTGCCGATACCGCCCAGCTAAACAAAATCAAGGAAGGTTCAAAGACGACCTATTGGACGGAAAACTACGTAATTGAAAACCACGAATACCATTCGATAACCAATGCAAAAGTTGCCAAAGAATACACCGTGAAAGACTACGCCGCAAAACTTTGCTACAACAAAACTTTTGCCGAGCTTGATGAACAACAAAAAACAGATCTGCAAAAATGGTACTCGGATGAATTGGACTTTGACACATGCTACGTGTACTCGTCAACCACTCACAACGGCGTATCGCAAGAAAAATACACCCTTTGTGTAAAAGTTCCGAGTGGCGCGCTTGGCGGTGCAGAGTACGTTCATGCGGACGGAACACCGCTAAACGACGGAGAACGATTGATTAACGCATATTCTTCAGTTGTGTCCAAAGCGGAATCGCAATTTGCAGCAACAGTGAGACAAAACAACATTTGGATTTTGATAGTGTTCATAGTGGTTTTGCTAGCGTTATTGATATCCATGGCGGTATTCCGCAGCCCTGCAGTTGCGTTGATGCCCGACGTAACGATAAAGCCGCTACGCAGCAAGGCAAATGCAATAATTAACCTTATGGGTACCGCAGGCGGCATATTGGTGTTGCTTATCGGTACGCTGTTCGGCACGAGTTCCGTGAAAAATCAATTGATGAACTACACCGCTTTCGTCACTACGGTGTGCGGAATAATGCTTGTGGCGCTTGTAATATTTGCTTTGACGGTAAAAGAAAAGCAATGGAACAACGAAATGCTTTCGGCACAAGCGCTGCTTGACGAAGAAGAAAACGAAGAAACCGTTGAGGTTGCCGATCAGGAAAACCTTAACGAAATTGCACAAACTACGCAGGTGACGGCTGATGAGAAATTGCCAAAAGACAAGTTGAAATCGTTGATATTCATTTTGGCTTCCGTTGCGCTGTGGTTTACCGGGTACAATGCAATAACATCCAAATACAGCGTTTATGCAATAAATGTATTGAACAAAGACTACAACACCACTTTGCTGATTGCGCAAGCTGCGGCAATAGTTTCGTACATACCCGTTGGGATAGTTGCAGGCAAAATTGGACGAAAAAAGACCATTTTGGCTGGAGTGGCAATGCTGACGATATCCTTTACGGGGGCAATTTTCGTTACGTCTTCTTCGCCCGATTGGTTACTGATTGTGCTTTTTGCTCTTGCCGGAATTGCATGGGCAACGATTAACGTAAACAGCTTCCCCATGGTTGTAGAACTATCCAAGGGAGGCAACATAGGGAAATACACCGGTTACTACTACACTGCCAGCATGGCGGCACAAGTAATTACACCGATACTATCCGGCTGGCTGATGGACTGCTTTGGAAGTATGTCCGTATTGTTCCCCTACGGAGCAATTTTCGTAGCACTGTCCTTCGTTACAATGCTATTCGTTAAACACGGCGACAGCAAGCCCGAACAACCGCAAAGCAAACTTGAAATGCTTGCAGCTGGCGACGATTAAAGGCGTTGCCGTTCGCGACGTTATACACAAATAACATCGCTAAAGCAATATATTAACTCACGAATAATTATCGTTTGTTGAAAGTACGTTTAACACAAATTAAAACGGTAAAAAAAAATGGTTACGATAACGTAGCCATTTTTTTATTTAGAGAGTTTATTTGCAGCTATACAAACTGACAAAAAATCATTACAGGTACACAAATTGATACTATTTATTACAATATGTTAATCATTCGCCTCCGAACGCAACTTGAATGGAAAGAGGCAAACGATTTTTGAATATTTGCATTCCAACATAAAAAAATACCATTAAACCAATTCGTGAAGTATTTTGCCGAACTCCACGCCGAAACGACGGTCTTTGCATTCGGTTATTGCTGCTGACCGACTGACGAATTCGGCGGCGGCGGTTGTGGCTTGGATCAAATTTGAGTCGCAAAGAAGTTTGCCAAGCAGTACCGAACTGAACAAATCTCCCGTGCCGGAATAATTGACGGGGATTTTGCGACAAACTACAGTTTGGCAACTATCATTTTGCAATACTAAATTTGCAATGGTATCACCGCAGTCAATTCCCGTAATGACGGCGCTTTGGCAATTCGTTTTGCAAAGAAAATTTGCAAATGCGCTCGTGCACTTGTCGACAACGTTGCCACCACTGCCGTTGCAAAGGGCTTCGTAATCGACGTCGGCAAGCAAACAAGCCTCCGTTACGTTGGGCGTGATACAATTAGCCAAGGGGACTAATTCCTTCATTTCCTCAACGTATTGCTTGCTGAAAACGGGATACAATTTGCCGTTGTCGCCCATTATCGGATCGACGAGAACAAAAGCGTCTTGTTGCCTTGCAACCTCTTTGACGGAACGCAAAGTTTGAATGTCGTTGCAAAAACCGACATAAACGGCGTCGGCAGCGGTTTCGGCAAGAATATCTTGCGAAAACAGGCTTGTGGAATCGTTTTTCACTGCGCGATAGCCGTTAAACCCCGTTTGCTTGCTGTAACACGCCGTAGGAACGGGCATTGCATAATGCCCCAACACGGAAAATACGGGTAAATTGGTGGCCATGGAACAATTGCCCAGCCCTGATACGTCGTTAAAAATCAATATTCTTTTCATATACGATATTATGTGATTTCCTTACAATTAATTATTTGTTCCTGCGTAAAAACTGACGAATTTGTGAACGATTTTAGCCTTGACACGCATTTCTCGTGGTCCGTTATTCAATTGACTCACCGCTTTCGGCAGACGAATCGACAACGAAACGAGACAAAAAGCTTAACGGCAACGAACGAAGAATAAGCCAAACGGCAAAACCCACTACGATGCCTGCCAAAACTCCCAGTAATGCAAGCCAGGGCATGTAAACGATCATTTGCCAAGTTGACGACGTGATGCAAAAAACGAGGTTTTGCACTACGTTGTGAACGACCGCCGAAGCCACCGATATTGCCACTATGCTAACGGACGGATACAGCCACAGCCTGAGAATAGAGGCGACGCACATGCTTGCAAGTCCTGCGGTTAAGCTGTAGGCAAGCGCCGACATTCCTCCACCGAAAAGGCAGCCGAGTGTGGTACGCACTATCACCACGACGAAGGCGTCGGTTGGATCAAGCAAAAACAACGCAAGTGTGGAAAAAACGTTGGCAACGCCCATTTTGGCGCCCGGCAATATTAGCGGAGGAAATAGATTTTCGATAATGAAAGCAATCAAAGAAGAGGCACACAGCACTGCCAGCGTAGCCAATCTATTTGCTTTTGATGAGAATTGCTTTTTCATAATGCTCTATTCCGTAATTATTTTGAGACGATTTGGATTGCACACGATAACTTCGTTGGCATTGCCTATTTTGCCGAAGGAACGCACGCAATCTTTGTGAAAACCGCAAGTTGCATCCGTCATTTCAACGGAAACATTGCCGCCATCGAAAGCGATGGTGAATACGTTTTTGCCCTGCTGCTTGTAAGTTACCGTAACTACTATTTTGTCAGCTTGTCTATCCACCGACATGGTACGACTTTCGCTCGGCTCGGTTTGAATTTTGCCGGTGAGAACGTCGTACGCAAAAATTGTTTGACCGGAAGACATATCCACTCCCTTAATGACGGATATTGGTTCTCCTCCCGTTTTGTCGGTGCTTTGCAATACCGACAAAAACAATATTGCCAAGCACAACGCTACAGCGATATAGACGACGACGTCGCCCGACTTGAATGGCTTGTCCGTTTTGTAAGCGAGTACGCCTTCGCCCTTCTTTTTCTTTACTACATGGCAAATAACAATTGCAAGTGCCGCACACGCAACGACAACGGCAATTACTACGGCCATCCACATCAGCGAACCGTGGGTGCCTGCAACTTGTGCGTTTACGTCGTACTCCCAGCCGCTTTCGGTACGTTTCAAAGCAAAGGCGACGTCCTCTAACGCATCACTTTCACTTACAATTTGTGATTCGTCCACATTGACAAGCAGTTGCTTGGCGCCTTTGGTAGTTTTGCACATCAGCGCTACGGTAATGCCGTTTTGCAATGCGTAGCCGTTGTAAAACGCGGTGATTTGGTCAAAATCCATTACGGTAAGCGCAGTTGTTAAACAATCGCACAGGGCGGATGAGTAAACGTCGCTTGCAATGACCGATGCGGATAATACACCGTTTTGAGCAGGTGCACCGCTTTTGCCGTCGATTATATGATTGTATTCCACACCGTTTACCGTATACTTCCTTACGTACGCGCCGCTTGTGGATGCCGAAACGTTGCGTACCTGCAAACCAAACAAGGATTGCGGATCTACGGATGCTTTTTTGTCGAATGCGTTGACGAAACTGAGCAAATTAGACTTGCCCACGACGTTGTTGCCCATTCTGATACTGCTCGTTCCGACGTCGATAACGTAGCCGTCAAAGCCGACTTCCCTAACCATGTTGCATATTTCATCGGCAACATACCCCTTGGCAACTCCGCCAAGATCTATCCACTGCTGATATTCAACGCCGTCTACAGTTGTTGATTTGGCTGTTTTTTGCCAAAAATACACCGTTTTGCCTTGCTCGACTTGACTAATTAAACTTTTTTCGTCAAAGTCAAATTTCAAATGCTCGTCTGCTGAAAATGCTCTGACGAATTTGTCATCCGGCAAAGGATATCCGTTTTGAGAAAATTCTTCGGACGAAACGGGACGATCGTAAGGCAAGCCGAACTGTCCGTTTGCAAAAATTCTCGTAGAAAAGCCCCACAAATCAACAAGACGATAAACCGCAGGATTAAACGCGCCGTCGGTTAAATCGTATGCTTGCTTTGCAATGGAGAGCATATTGACTTCGTGAGTGCCAAGCTCTACGCTATCGCCCTCTTTTGCAGCATTATACGCCGCAACGAAGGACAAAGGCTTGCCGTCGGTGCCGTCGTATTGAGTGTTCACTGCCAAATCAATTTCGTCAATAAACGCCGTAACTTGATTGAAAAGATGGATAATCTTGCTCTTGACTTGCAACTGCTCAACAGAAAGATTGGCTGATGCTACGTTAAAATCGATGGCTAAACTTTCGTTTGAGTACAAATCGACAGCAACTTCTATTCCGCTTGCGCCAAAACAATACCCGCAGTATCTTACACCAACGATTTCGCCGTTGTAAATTATCGGAATTAGGTAGTAGCTTTCATCTGGGGAAGTGTAATACTCGTTGCTTGCGGCGTGCGCAAAAATGGGGATGCTACACGTAACGCCCAAACAAAACAATATACATATGGCAACGATACAAATCCTTTTCATGATACGATTGTACCATTTTGAGCTTGTTTTGACAACTTAAATTACAATAATTGAGAATACCGACGAACGTCACAATCCCATTTTATGAAAACTACGACGGTGACGTAACAATAAAAAGTGATTTTGGTGAATTGTATGCAATAAAATAACGGGCGCTGCAAGAATTACTTGCAACGCCCGTGGTTAGTTAATATTAAACAAAAAGGGGCTTTAAAATTTGCTCTTAAAACTCACTCGTCAAAATGCTTACCGTCGGGTGGCGCGTTAAAACGAGGCTCATTGAACAATTCGCCGAGAAGCATAGCTTTGGCAATGGGAGAAAGCTGAAGCATGCCGTCATCGCCACGATATATTTCGTCCAAAAGTATCATCCTCATATCGTCAAGGTCATCGCACCCTTCGTCGTGAACTTTACCGAGCGAACCAACTATGGGTTCGTAAGTCTCCACCACATTTCCATAGTGAGTGTGTTTGGATCCGTCCTCGTGCGTACACACTTCGGTAGACTTCGGCCGAACGCGTTTGGGACTGTTGACGGTGTTATTCTTGGATTTTTGTTCTTGCTGCTTGGATGCTTGCACTTTGACACCCACAACCAACAACACTACGAAAGCAATAAATACGAAGAATAATATTGCGTTCATTACTAAACCTCCAAAGTTTGCCAAATGGTTACCAAAACTGACTTACTACCAGTACTAATTATTTTTTGTCACCGCCAGATGCGGGGCGTTCGCCGGAAAAAGCTGCACGCATGGAAGTATCCGCCTGAATATTTTGCATGCGATAGTAATCCATAACGCCCAATCGTCCGCTGCGGAATGCTTCCGCCATGGCTTTGGGAACTTCCGCTTCCGCCTCGACAACCTTTGCGCGCATTTCTTGAGTATGCGCTTTCATTTCTTGTTCGGTAGCTATTGCCATGGCACGACGTTCTTCGGCATTAGCCTGCGCAATGCGCTTGTCTGCCTCGGCCTGATCCATTTGCAATTGTGCACCGATGTTTCTACCAACGTCTACGTCGGCAATATCAATGGACAAAATTTCGTAAGCCGTGCCTGCATCCAAACCCTTTTTGAGTACGGTTTTGGAAATCATATCGGGATTTTCAAGGACTTCCTTGTGCGTTTCGGAAGAACCTACGGTAGTAACGATACCTTCGCCTACACGGGCAATAATGGTCTCTTCGCCTGCGCCGCCTATTAAGCGCGAAATATTTGCCCTAACGGTTACCCTTGCTTTAACACGCAATTCGATACCGTTCTTGGCAATTGCCGAAATAACGGGAGTTTCGATAACCTTGGGGTTAACGGATACCTTTACCGCGTTAAGCACGTCTCTACCGGCAAGGTCTATTGCCTTTGCCGCTTGAACGGACAGGTCGATATTGGCGCTATGCGCTGAAATTAACGCATTTACAACGTTAGATATGTTGCCGCCTGCCATAACGTGGCTTTCCAAATCGGCAATGTCGATATTCAAGCCTGCTTTTCTTGCACGAATGTACACGTCGACGAGAGTTTTGTACTTGATGCGACGCATCTTCATTCCTATCAAGCGCCCCATGGATACGTGTGCGTTACTTACCGCAGCAATGAAAAACGTACCTATGGGCAAAAACATAAGCAAAATAAGTACTACTGCTCCTGCTACGATACCGATAATTCCGGCAGGAGTTAATTCCGCCATTAAACTAATCATTATTTTCTCCTTTGGCAACCGTTACGGTTGGCCCGTCAATCTGCTTTACCACTACCCATTCGCCTTCGGCAACAAAGCCGTCGCAAGAAACGACGTCTACCACCAAATTGTCAAACTTGGCTTTACCTACAGGCCTTAACGCCGTTGTAGTAACTCCACAAGAATTAAGCAAAGAAGAGTAATCTGCCGTGCCTTCCGTTTTTTGTTCCGAAACGGATGGTTGCGAATCGAATATGGAGTTTTTCCGGAAAGAGCCTTTTTTGACGATTTTGTCGAACACCCCAAACAGCAAAACGAGCAATGCGCCCACTATTACTATCATGTAAATCAACATCAACGCATCACCGCCAAAAATAAGGCGCAACACTACGGCAGCAACAAGCATAACGATGCCGCCCATACCGAAAAACCCAAAACCGGGAGTGAACAACTCGACGACGCAAAATAGCACGCCAAGCACGAACAAAACCACCGTCCATGGGTTCATTTCGGAAAACAACCGCACGAAACTGCTATCGGCAGCGGCAAAACACAAAAAAGCGTTCATGATTTTCCTCAAACCAAACTATTCTTCAATCGGTTTCAACAAACCAATCGTGCCGTCTTTGCGGCGGTAAACCGCCTCGATATTGCCCGATTCCTCGTTGAGGAACAGGTAAAAATCGTGACCGACCATGTCCAAATTTTCTGCCGCTTCCAACGCACTCATGGGCGTTACTTCAAAGGTCTTTACTTTGGCTATTTCGACGGGAGCAATTTCCACGTCGGAAACAAACTCAAATTCGGCAGGAGCAACGGGCATTTTGCACGTTTTATTAAGCTTTTCGCGATGTTTGATTATTTGACGCTCAAGTTTGGGAAGGCACGTATCGATGTTGTAATACATCGTATCCCCTGTAACCTCCGAACGAATGTGCGTTCCGTGATAGTTAATTGAAATTTCCATTTTGCATTGTCTACCAAGGTCCGTCAACACTATTTTGCACGGAGTATCGGCGTCGGGAAAATACTTGTCTAACTTTTTTGTTTTGGACGTTAAAATTTGTTCAAGTCTGTCCGTAACGTGATAGTTTTTTGCCAAGATTTCCAGTTTCATAATATTACCTCCGACAATATATTTTTTCAGTTGCAAGTTGCCAATGCCTGCACAAAAACAATTTGCGGTTTTGCCGCAGTAATTACAAAAGTCGCATGCAAATTCAACTACAACTATCCGTATACATTATACCATATTGACGTGAAAATTCAATACCCTTTGAAAGAAAATAGCCGCGATTTTACAAATTAAACGTTTTTACAAATGCATTTTTGGGGAACTTCCTATAATTTCATATTATAGGAAGTTAAATCTTAAAAAAAATGAAACCAATCGATTTTTAATTGAGACGTGCTTTAATCCTTGACGATTTCCATTACATCATCAAAACCACAACCCAATGCATCACATATTTTTGCTACTGTTTCTGTTGAAATGTTTTCGCCTTTGTTTAGTCGCGCCAATGTGTAGTTGCTTATATCCGCCATCTCAATGAGGTCTTTCTTTTTCAAGTCTCTATCAATGAGCAATTTCCACAACTTTTTATAACTAACCGCCATTTGCAATCTCCTAAAAGATTCTTTGTATATATTATAGCACTTTAAGACTTCTATTTCAACAAAAAAGTTAGTTATATCGTTATTTCCTTCTATTTTTTATCATTTTCTCAGTAGTCTGATTTTATAATATCCTTACTAATCAAATCATTGATTGCACTTTTGAAATTGGACTTTGTTATTTTCAATTCGCCGCCAGCCATTAATCGTCTTACTTGCGGATATCCATTTTGACTTTCCAATTCGGCTATAACACTGCCCGAATCACCCTTGCCTGTTGCACTATGAGGTACCGCCCCAAACAGCACAACACTATATGACTGATTATAGCGCAACTTTCTATAATTATAGGTTTGAGCTTTATTATAGTCTAAACAAAACTCCAATCTATCTTTACCAATACCAAACCTCTTACATATTCCAACAAGAATATTTTCCTCTACATCAGAGCCACCAATGACAACAATCTTGCCGCTCTTATATCGATTCTCTACTTCTTCTTGTATAAAATCAGTAAGCCCCCACTCCTTAAGCAGTATATCTAATTCGCCTGTGCGATTTGCATATATTATACGCTTTTGAATTTCGTCAAGTATTTCCTCTATCTCTTCCACCCCTCGAACCATCAGTTTTCCTCCTCTGTATGAGTACTAAATATGGTTCTTAAAGAGTTTTCTGCTCGTTCAATCTTTCTTCTCAAAAGACTAATTTCATCAAGAACAGATTGATATCGCAACGCTATATTTTTCTGTTCCTCAAGCGGTATTAATGGAACAAGGATTGTATTTAATTGAGCTACACCTATATTAGGGATTGTCGCACCAACAGTAATTCGTTTCAATTGTGCGATGCCTTGGTCACTCTCAAGAAACGCTTTCACGTAATAAGGATCAACCTTTTCCGTGTCTAATTCTATTACATAAAGGTTTCCATTTGCCAGAACAGTTTTATCTTCAGGAGGTTCCGCAACAGCGACCTTGAATGGATAGCCATTTTTTGAAAGCAATAAATTCCCTTTATGAATACAATATTTCTCAAATCTTGTTGGAATTTCTTTAAGATACGGCAACTCATTATCAACAATGCCATTCTTAATGTTAGCCAGCATCATATATTGATAATCCGTAGGCAAAGCCGAGGATATATCATCTAAATCTCGTGCTGCAAGCGGTGCACCGCGCGTGATACTTTTAATTAATGACTCAAATGGAACGCCATTTGCAATTTCTTCCACAACTTCATTGTATCTGGTAGGATCAAAACTAAATTGATTATCTGCTATCTCTTTGATAGAAACAAGTTTTGAAATGCTTGCGTCATGGTTAATAGCATCTACAATTGTCTCTATGTTTTTATCGTCCAGTGTATTTTGTCTTCTTCCTTCAACAAACTCTTGCGAAGCATCAACAAAACGAATATCACCATTATTTTTACCAAATACAACAAGCGCCACCGGGATAGCTGTAGTAGAAAATAGCTTCACTGGTAATTTTACAATCGCTCTAATTTTTCCATGCTTAATAAACGCTTCTCTAATAGGTTTATCAAGAGTGTTCCACAAACCACCAAGAGACATAACAGCAACACCAATACCGTCTTCTTCAAGCATTTCGCACAAACGATAATTAAAAATCCAATCAGCTGAAGTCCCCCTATTTAATTCAGGACAGGTCTTATTGATGCGCTCGCTTAAACCCTCACATTCAGAAGTTACCCTTATTCTCATTCCAAAAGGATAATTTGAAAAGCCCTTATTAAATTTTTTACCACCAAAATTATCTTCTAAAGCATTCCCCGAAACAACACGACAATTATTCCCAAGAAGAGAAAGTCTAATTTCAGCAATAGCAGAAGTTGATGAATTGATTTCCACCCCATAATAATTTGCTTGAGGCTGCAATTCGTTAGCTGTTAAAATAAATGAACCAAGCCCCATGCAGTTATCAACTACAGCCTCTCCCTCTTTAAT
>CAYYTD010000021.1:0-14166 GCA_964474475.1 uncultured Oscillospiraceae bacterium
TTAATCACCGAGCTTTTCCCTTTTTTAATCGCACAATATTTTTCTCTTTTTAGTTACCGTGCATTTGCCTTTCACAGCAAATTTTCCCTGCCGAAAACGCACAGCGGAATGTCCGTCAAGTCCAGCACGCCACCCATTCCGCGCCTTTTCATTTCAGGTATTGCCAGCGCCACCTTTACCATAATTTCCGCAGTCAAACGGGCGTTGTTTTTCACTGCAAGGTCAACCGTCCCTTTTGCGTTTTGTCCCCTTGCCAAAATGCGCCCTCGGTGGTGCGTGTTTTTCTTTATTTTTTTCAGCCTTTCTCTGTTGCAAAATTTCACTCGCACGTCACTCCCTGCAAAGTATTCGGGCAGCGATGCAACTCCCATTTTCACCTTTTGCCTGTCGCCCCTTTGGCACACAACGTAACAAATTCGCTTGTGAAGTTCCGTCCCTTTTGCCCCTTTGGCCATCCGCCTTTTCGCTCCTATTTTCGGCACGGTCACCTGCACGCCGTCCGCCACCTGCGGCAAGCTCCGCAGCGCATTGCTGTGCCCAAGCGAAATCCCCCTTCCCCACACTGTTGCCACCTTGTCGCAGCACAGCCCAAGCGCACACCTTGCAAGGCTCAGCACGCCGGGGTCCCATCCAACCCCCGTCACGGTTATGGTTCCCCTTTCCGCCACGCTCCTTTGCAGGTTCGCCGCCTTTTCGTCAACTCCCGCTCCGCCCCTATTCGTGCCAATTTTTTCCCAAGACGTCCTGCCGATTTCCGTATCTGCCGTCCCCGTCATCATTTCGTCCCTTGTGCTTTCCGCCTCCGTCACTTCGCTCGTTCCTTCTTCCCTTGTGCCTGCCGCGTTTAGTGCGCAGTTTGCCGCCCCTTTAATTTTTTCCGCCAGTTTTTTGTATTGCTGCATTTTGCCATGCTCGTCAAAGGCGTCCACGGTGTCGAATTTGGCAAAGTAGTGCAAGTTTTCCTGCAAATCTCGGTAGCTGCCAAGGCACAAAATAACCACGTCCAAGTCGCACACTTCCGCCTCTTCAAATTTCCGTCGAAGTTCTCCGCCCACTTCCCTGCGAGAAAAAATCGCGCCAACTTCCACCCCCTTTTCTCCTTCGCGCCTTAATTTTTCAATCGTCCTGTGCACACTTTTCCCCAAGTTCCCGTAACCCGCTATTCCAATTCTCATTTTCTATCATTTCCCCTTGATTTTTATGCTGTCTTTACTTGAATTTACTGTTCCTTTCGTCCTTTGCTCCACATCGGCGCTTATCCTTCTCCTTCGCGCCTTAATTTTTCAATCGTCCTGTGCACACTTTTCCCCAAGTTCCCATATCCTGCAATTCCAATTTTCATTTCAAATTTCCTTTTGATTTTTTTCTTGCTTTTTGTCCGCTTTCGTCCGATTTTTTCCGTCCTTTCCCTGTTCGTTCCATTCTGGTACCTTTAATTTTTTCTGCCTTTACGCTATTTTTATATCATTCACTTTCCCCAATATGCTAACTTTCCCCGTCCAAACCCCCTTTTTCACAAATTTTTCTTCAAAAAGCCTTAATACGCTTTATTTTTTTAGTAAAATATAGTATTATATTATTACAAAATATTTTTCGTAGGTTAGTTCAAATGCCACAATTTCTCGACGGAAAAATGTTCAGCTACGTCAAGGACTTTTTTAAATCAGATTTAGGTACAATCATCGGAAGTATCGCCTTGGTTGCCGTGTTCACCCTGGTGTATTTCTTCCTGTTTTACTATGCCAAGAAGCGCAACCTCACGCAATACATCGTTGCGTCGGTGGTGGGCATTCTCATTTTGTTCCTTGTGTCCTTCGTTTTGTATCAATCCTTGTGGTTCTTCGTGCTTGTCATGGTGCTCACGGTCATTTTCACCGGTGTCGTCTTTTTCGCTCCCGATTTCATGCGTAGTATGTTCCGCCATTCCTGGAAGGGTTTCACCCGCAAGCATACAGAAGACGTCGGCATCGAAGAAGTCAAAAACTCCGTCGACGAAATCATCAAGGCGTGCCAACGCATGTCCAAAATGGACGTCGGCGCCATCATCATCATTGCCGATAACTTGGCAGATACCATTGTAGATAGCGGCACGGCAATCAACGGTCAAATCTCCTGCGACCTTATCGAAACGGTCTTCTTCCCCAAAACCGCCCTTCACGACGGCGCACTGGTCATCATGGATAACCGTGTTTTGGCAGCAGGATGTTACTTGCCTCTCACCCAGCTCACCAACCTGCCCAGGGAGTTCGGCACTCGTCACCGCGCGGCAATCGGCGTGTCGGAAGCTTACCCATCGGCAACGGTAATAGTGGTCAGCGAAGAATCGGGCATCATTTCCGCCGTTCACGACGGCAAAATCAAGCGTTACTTAGATGCCGACCAGCTCCGCGCCATTCTCAACTGCGCTTTCCGTCTTTCGGACGAAGGCGAAGAGGTCAAAATTTGGGGGTTAAACTATGACGAATAACAACGAGCACGAAAACAACAAGAGCAAAAAAGGCTCCCTCGGCCACTTTCTCAAGCATTACGGCGGCATTTTACTGCTGTCCCTGCTTTGTGCAGTAATGACGGTGCTGCTCATCGGCTATTCCGTGGCGTAATTTTTCAATCGCACGGTTGGATGTTGCAACACGCCAAAGCGATTCTTGTACCTATGGTACTTGCGCCTGTAAGTTGGTTGATTTGTTTCCAAGTTAATTGATTTGTTTTTAAGTTAGCCTATTTATTTTTAGGTTAGTTGATTTATTTTTGAGTTTGCTGATTTTTATTGCCGATTCATTTATTGCTTTTATTACTTCAAATTGGATTTTCATACTCCAAATAATATTTATTTTTTCAAGGAAAGGACAACCGCATCGGTTGTCTTTTTCTTTTGCGTTTTTCTGTCAAGTAGCGATTTTTATTTGTTCGGTCACGCAATATTCCAATGTCACCCCCTGCAAGCCGTTCTAAATTCCAATGCTAACAACCCTTTGCAGCTTATATAATATATCATGATAACCTGCAAATTTGGTGGCACGGCAATCACACCAGCCAACCTTCACCTTGTCAAGCGGATAGCCTCCGCACCCTCACGCCGCATCATCGTCGTCAGCGCCATTGGCAAAAGTCACCCGTCGGACGTCAAAGTCACCGACCTGCTCATTTCCTTTGCCACGTCGGGCAACGAACAGGCATGGCAGCAAGTTTGCGCCAAGTACCGCGCGATGGCGGAGCAAAATTCCATTCCTGCCGACGTCGACAAGCTGCTTTTTCACGCACGGCAAAAAGCATTGCAGGGGTACGAAAACTGCCTTTCGGTGGGCGAAGAGCTTTCGGCAAGGCTGGTTGCATCATATTTGCACGCCACCTACCTGCCTGCCGAGCATTTCGTCACCTTCAATGAGCGCGGCAAGGTCAATTTTGCCGAAACCTACCGCCGCATTTCAGCGGAAGTCACGCCAAGCACCAACACCAAGTTGGTCACAGGCGGCTTTTACGGAAGCGACCCTTGCGGCAATCGCCACGTTTTCAGCCGTGGTGGCGGCGACGTCAGCGGTGCATTGTTTGCCGTCGGCTCAGATAGCGCCCTTTACGAAAACTGGACGGACGTTTGCGGCGTTTTCGTTGCCAATCCCGCCCTTGTGCCCAATGCGCGCCACCTTCCATGCCTTTCCTATGCGCAAATGCAGCGCCTTTCTCGGCTGGGAGCCACCGTTTTGCATCACAGCGCCCTTTCTCCCCTTGCCAAATGCGCCTTGCCCCTTGTGGTGGGCAACTTTTACCGTCCTTACGGACCCAAAACCACCGTCACCAACGCCCCGTCGCATAGCCCCGTCCTTTCCGTTACGGAGCACAAGCACGCCTGCGGATTCGTCACACAGGTGGTGCACCAAATGTCCTATGCGCATTTGTCAGTCTGCCTTTTCCGCCTCGATAGCCTTTTGCCCAAGGGCACGGCGATTGACAAAGTCACCCTTTCCCCCTTCTCAATTAAAATTTTCACATCCGCCCCTTGCCTGCAACAAATTTACAAATGCTTTTGCCCCGATTAAAGTTTAGTCGTTGGCTTGCATTTTCCTTGCTATTGCTTTGCTTGCACAAAGTTTGTCGGCGGCGTTGGTGCGGCTTGATTTTGCAGTCGGCGGCTTGTTTCTCACGTTGCGGCTGCGATTTTCTTGCCGTTCCACGCCCTTTCATTCTATTATGTGTCCATATGTCCAAAGTCTTGTTCCATCTATTCGCCGCTTTTGATGTTGCGGCTTGACTTCTTGCCGTTCCACGCCCTTTCATTCTATTATGTATCTATATGCTCAAAGTCTTGCTCTATCTATTCGCCGCTTTAACCATCATTAGCTTAATTTTTGCCGCCAACGCCCTTCAAGTTTATTTCGTATCCTTGCGTGGCAAACCTTGTGCGGCTTTTGCATTTTCCTTGCTATTGCCATTGACTTATCCCCCTGCCTCGTGATATAATAAAGAGTAAAATAATTTCACGCTCCGCATTTTTGTCAGTTGCGGCGGTGTAACACAAGGAAAGTATGAAAATTTTGGTAATCGGCGGCGGCATGTCCGGCATGACTTACGCAATATTAGCGGCACGCAAAGGTCATTCCGTCACCATAGCGGAAAAAAACTCCCGTCTTGGCAAAAAACTTGCCGCAACGGGCAACGGAAAGTGCAACGTCGGCAATGCTCACGTCGATGAGTCCTGCTTCAACAGCAGTGCCGTTCTTTCGCACGTCCTTTCTGCTGTTCCTGTCGGCAATTACCTTCAATTTTTGCAGTCGGTTGGTGTTTTCACCTACGATGACGGAACCGGTCGCCTTTATCCGCTGTCCGATTCCGCCTCCAACGTGGTCGATTGTTTCCGTTCCGCCCTTTCCTCCCTGTCCGTCCGTGTGCTTACCGATTGCCCTGTGTCAGCCTTGCGCAAGCAGAATGGCGGCGGCTTTTTGGCAACGCTCGGCGGCAAAAACGAGTTTTTCCACAAAGTGGTGTACGCCGTCGGCAGTCCGTCGCAGGCGGAAAACCCTCACGCATTCAGCCTTATTCCAACCAGCCTTTTCACTCCCCTTTGCCCATCCCTTGCCCCTCTCAAGGTGGACGGAATGGACAGGGTTCTCAGCGGTTTGCGCTGCAAATGCCACGCCACACTCACCTGCAACGGCACTCCCCTTGCCACACGCAGCGGCGAAGTGCAGTTCAAGGAATACGGCTTGTCCGGCATATGCATTTTCGATTTGTCCGCTCTCGTGGCGCGCTCCTTCGTGCGTGGTGAGCAACCCCGTTTCACCGTGATTTTGGATCTCGTCCCCCATCTTTCTGCCGAAAACTTGGCAAATATCCTTGCCGAGCGGCAAATGGAAGGGCAACATGACGCCACTCTCTTCTACGGAATTCTCCACAACAAGGTTGCCGAAGCTGTTCTTCGCAAGGCTGCCCCTCATCTTGCCGAAATGCAAGCACAAAACGCCAACTCGGCACCCCGAAACGCTCAATCGCCAGTCCAAAATGCTCAATTTGTCGACCAAAAAACTGTATCAACGGCCCAAAATGCTCAATTTTTAGATTATCAGCCGCAAATAGCTGTCAATAATACGCCAAACGGAGAGCAACAAGCGGAATCGATAGCTCAAAACTCACAATTTGCCGCCCGCAAGGCAAAAGTTTTGGCTCAAATTGCCAAGTCTTTCCCCTTCAAAGTTGTCAAAACGCTGGATTGGTCCATGAGCCAAGCCACTGCAGGGGGGATAGCGGAGCAGTTCGTTAATCTCGACGATTTAACGCTCACCGCCCCCGCTCAACCTGTCAGCGACATCCGTTCCAACTCCGCCGTAGGCCTTTCGGTTGTCAATAGTGCGGATATTGCAAGCGGCAAAACTACTCCAAACGCCGCTCACTCCTTTTTGGAAACGCCAAATTCGTTCGGTCGCAACGCTCAACTCGTCAACACAGCCGGCACAGCAGGCCTTCCCGATGTCAATAGTGCGGATGTCAGCTCCGTCAGCGGCATCACGGTTCTTGGCGAAGCGCTCAACGTGGACGGTTTTTGCGGTGGCAACAATCTCTATTTTGCCGCAGCAAGCGCCATCTACGCCGCAAAATCCCTGTAAAACGACACAAACTATATCAGATTTTACAATACTAGAGAATACTATTTCACACATAGTAGCAATTCTCACGCATATCGTACCCAAAAACACGCGCAAATTGCCCATATCACTTGTGTAATTCCAAGCGGCACACTCTTTTTTATCGTTCCCTTGCAAGTGGCGTTATCCAATTCACCTTTCGCACAAGTCAATAGTGCGCGTGCCTGCAATTTGCTTTGTTTTCGCCGTTGCAATTATTTAGTTTATCCCCTTTGCATTAACACTAACAAGGTTCGGCAAGGGTTCAAGCGGCAACGTCCGCGGCAATTTTTAATCCAACGCCCGTCAGGGCAAAGGTCAATTTTCAATGCAAAAGTACATTATTCAAAACGTCAAAATTCCTCTCAACTGCAACAACGTTCTCGATCGTGTTGCAGCGGCGGTAGGGCTCAAAACTTCCCTCATTCACAACCTGGAGTTGTACAAGCAAAGTTTAGATGCCCGCATCAAAAAGCAAGTGCATTACGTGTGCAGTTTCGTGTTCGAAGCCCCCTTCGAGCCCCCTCACCGTGCCGTTGCTTACAACGAGCCGCCCGATGCCCTTGCTCCCTCTCGCAAAAAGCTCTTTGGCAAAAAGTGCATCATCGTGGGCGCAGGTCCTGCCGGTTTGTTTCTTGCGCGCTACTTAACGGGGCACGGCGTTCAAGTCACCGTTATCGAGCGTGGCTCCAACCTGCCGCGGCGCAGTCGTGACGTTTCCGACTACTTCGTTCAGGGCAAGTTTAGCGAAAAAAGCAACGTCCAGTTCGGTTTGGGCGGAGCAGGAACCTTTTCGGACGGCAAACTTACTTGCGGCAACTCCTCACCCCTTATTCGCACCGTATTCAAAGAGTTCGTCCGCAACGGCGCCCCCAAGGACATCATGTATTCCTCCCTGCCGCACATAGGTACGGACCATCTTGTCGGTGTCGTGTCTTCCAGTAGGGATAGGATCATCGGCGGCGGCGGAGAGTTCTACTTCGATACCCTCGTCACCGATCTCATCGTGCGCGGCGGTAAAGTGGTGGGTGTCAAGGCAATCAACCGCCTCAGCTCCTTCCGCCTGATGGCCGATTGCGTCTGCATTTGTACGGGCAACAGCGCGCGAGATGTTTACAAGTTCCTCTTCCGCAAAAAGGTGGCAATGGAGTTCAAACCCTTCGCCGTCGGTTTGCGTATCGAGCATCGTCGCAAGTTCATCGACCAAACTCAATTTGGCGAGCTTGCCTCCACTCACAGAGATTTGCAATCTGCAAGCTACAAACTTGCTTACAACGGCCCCAACCGCAGCTGTTACAGCTTTTGCATGTGCCCCGGCGGCACGGTAATTGCGGCAAATTCCACTCCGCGCACCGTCGTCACCAACGGCATGAGCAACTACGCACGCGATGCCGAAAACAGCAACAGCGCCTTGGTGGTATCCGTCACCAAGCAGGACGTCGAAACGTGGGGCTACGGCTCCGATGCCCTTGCCGGCATGCGCTTTCAGGAAGACATGGAGCGCAAGGCTTACAAAATGGGCGGCGGCAAGTATCGTGCTCCCACGCAAAACGTGGCAGATTTCGTCAACAACACGCAGTCCAGCTACCTGCAAATCCCCACCAGCTACCCTCGTGGCAACACAATTTGCAATTTGCGCCAGCTTTACCCGGCAGAAATCACCTCCTGCCTCATCGACGGTCTTAACGCCTTCAACAAGCGCATGACGGATTTCGGCACCACAGGCATTTTGGTCGGCGTCGAAACTCGCACGTCCGCCCCCGTCCGCATCGTGCGCGGCGAAGACTTCCAGTCGGTCAGCCATCCCAACCTTTTCCCCGTTGGCGAAGGTGCAGGCTATGCAGGCGGCATCGTCAGTTCCGCCGTGGACGGTTTGCGCGTAGGTCAAGCCGTCGTCGACCTTCTTTCCAAAGACTAATTTTCGGCATGAATATGCTATTGTTTTAGATTTTACGCACAAAAAAACCACCCTGTTTTCACAAGGTGGTTTTTGTTGTTATTATCAACTGTTGCCTTTCCGCAATAGCGGTGTAATGGCATGTTACAAGCTGCTAAGCATCTCGTTCAGCACGTCGCCGATTTTTTGCGCTTTCCAGTAGCCTCTGTATGTTTGGTCGGTGCCGTGTTTAGATTCGTAATAAGCTTTCGCCGTCATGCTGAATTTATTAACAAGGTATTCGCCAATGTTGCACTGTCCGCTCAGGTCGTACATAATGTCCAGCTTGTATTCGTTTTGTTCCGTAAGGGTAAGTATTCCGCTGTCCACAAGGTCGCCCATGGTCAGGCCGGTCATTATGGACATTACTCCTTCCCCTGCGCCAAGCGTTTCAAGTGTCAAGCCGGCAAGTTTGGCGTTAATGCCCTTCACCGGGTCGGTGCCTGCGGCATCTTTGTACCAGTTGCCGTCAGCCATTTTGTAGTAGCCAAATACTTCGCCCATTTGCAATTTGTTAAGTTTGTCGCCAAGTTCGCTCACTTTGGCATCACCAATAGATTGCAAAACTTTGTTGTCGCCTGCCGTCACAATGTCGTTAAGCTTCAAGCCGTTAATGGCGTTCTTCAAGGTAGATGAGTTGCTCATGTCGTTAAGTGTAAGGTTAACTATGGCTTTGGTAACTCCGCTAACTTTCACGTCGCTGCCGTCGTACCACACACAGGCGTAGCAAGCTGCGGTGTGGGTATGAGTGTTGTCACAGGTCAGCTCCGCTTCGAAGTATTTTCCGCCGTCCAAGATGTAATATTTGCCGCCTGCCTTGTACACGTTGCCGGTAACCTGCGTTGCTCCCGATGGCGTTGCAACAACCTTGTGGTAGTTAAGGGCCGAGCCAAGTTGCACGTCGTTTACAGCGGTGCCTATTTCGCTAACCTTCACCCCTGCCAGCTCCGCAATTAGGCCGTTGGTGCCTGCCGCGGTGGTGTCCATCACGTCGCCAAGCAAAACGTTGTCAAATGCGCTGCCCAGGTTGCTAATTTTTTCGTCGGCAAATTTTTGTAAAAGTTTGGGCGAACTGCTGTCAATGGTCAGCACGTCACTCAACTTCAAGTCGTCAATCACACCTGTAATGGCTTCGCTGTTCATGCTGCCCACCGTCAAGGTAGATAGGCTGCTCAGCACTCCGCTTATGGGATTGAATCTTACGCCGCCAATCATTAGTTCACTTTCGGGGCAGGATGCGTGGCTGGTTTTTTCGCACTTTTCGTACCACACGTAGTCGTAGCAAGCGGCAACGTGCGTGTGAGAGCTGTCGCAGGTCAACTTGGCTTCGTACCAAGTGTCACCATCCTTTTTCACAACGGTTGTAATTTGTATGCCCGATGCATTTCTGCACGTTGCGTTCATCACTTCGCCAAATATAATAGCTGTGGTGGGGTTGCAGGTGTCGTTGCGCCTTGCGGAGAGCATTTCTCCCACGTACATGCCGTCAATGGCACTGCCCACGTCGGCAATTTTCACGTCGGCAAGGGATGCAAGCATGGATGGGATGCTGTCGCCCAGCACTTCGCCGAGTGTAAAGGAAGTTATCACGTCGTTAAGGTTTGCACCCAGACTGCCCACCTTTTGGTTGGCAAGCTTGCCCGTAATACCGTCGGCAACTTTTCCGTAAGCAACGGCAGTGGAGCCGCCCGCTTTGGCAACGTTAATTGCCTTTCCGCAAGCGGAAGTGTGCGCATGGTCGGTTTTGCAAATTTCGTACCACACGTAGCCGTAGCAATCTGCCACGTGTGCGTGCGTGGTGGATGTTTCTTCGCAGATGAGTTTGCCTTCGCACCAACCATCGTTGTTGGCAACGGCAATTGCCCCGGTGGACGGGTTCTTAATTGCCACGCCGTCAATCAAAGTTACGGTGTAGGCAGATGTGCTCTTCAAGTAGTTGCGTTCAAATGTTAAAAAGTCACCGAGGTATAACTTGTCAATAGCGGTGCTAATGGTGCCGATCTCCTCGTTTTGTATGCTCTTCAAGATGTCCGGCACGGCATCGCCAAGCACGTCGTAAAGGGTTACGGTTTTAAGCGTTTCGTTCATGTTGCCAAGGTTGCCGATGGTTTCCTTTGCCAGCTTGCCCGTAATGTCCCCTGCCACGTAGTAGTAATCGATGGCTCCGCCAATGGCAACTTGATGGCAGTCGTTGCCGTCGGTGGTGTGAACGGCTCCGCCTTCGTGGCCCGATTTGGTGCACTTTGCGTACCACACGTAAGCAAAGCAGCTTGCGCTGTGGGCGTGCGTGCCTGCACAGGTTAACTCCGCTTCGTACCAAGTTTTGCCGTCAATCATTGCGTATTGAGCGCCGTCCGTTCTAACCTTGCCTGTCACAACTTCGGTAGGCAAAGCCGTTCCGTCAACGTCACGCCTTGCAAAGCCAAGCACGCCACCAAGATAAATGTCGTTAATGGCTTCACTCAACCCGCTAATAGTCACGTCTGCAAGGGATGCCAGCATGGGAGGTATGCTGTCCCCCATCACCGAGCCAAGCGTAATGTCTTGGCTAATGATGTCGTTCATGTTGGATAGGTCGCTCACACGCTTGCCTGCAAGCACCTTTTCAATGCCGCTCACTGCGGCGTAGTAGTTGGTGGTGGAGAAGGTCGCATCCGTCAAGTGCACGTGAGATACTGTGCAGCTTTCACCGCAGTTTTTGTACCACACGCATTCAAAACAGCTTTCGTCGTGGGCGGTGTGTTCCGTGCCGATGGCTTTGGCGCACACAAATTCCCCTTCCCACAGCTTGCCGTCATCGATAATGGCAATTTTTGCCGCCGCAAGGTCGGGGGATGTCGCCATCACTTTGCCGTCAATTATTATTTGAGTGTACACGGTCGATACCGCCGTCACTTCGCGCCTTTCGTAGCCAAGCAGACTGCCCACATGCACGTTGGGTAGTTCGCTTGCAAGCTGTCCAAGGGGTACGTCTGCAAGAGATTTCAGCATTGCAGGCACGTCCGTCAGCACGTCGGCAATGGTCACGGAGTTTATTATTCCGCTAACGTCGTTCACGCTTTCAAGTGTGCAGTTGGCAAGGATGTTTTGTATGCCTTGCGCAGGAATGTACTGCACGCCGTCAATTAAAATTTCGTTTTGGCAAGTTTCGTGCGTTGCATTGCCGCATTTGGCGTACCACACGTAGCCGTAGCAGGATGCAATTCCGTGCGCACAACCTTCCGTGGGGCAGGTCAGCACGCCTTCGTGCCACGTTTCGCCGTCGGCAGAAAGTACGCAAACGGTGCTGGCCGCGGCAGTGTGACGTCTAACGTACAACAGCGGTTCCGTTGCCGTTGCCGATTTGTACAAGGGCACTTGAGTTCCAAAAGCGGCAAGGTCTGTTATTTGGTTAAGTTTGTAGCCAAGCAGGTTGCCAAAGCGAACGGTGTACAACCCTTCGCCCATCAGGTCGGCAATGGTCATGTCGGCAAAGGCTTGCATAAATTCCGATACTTCAATGCCCGTGCCTTCCAGCAAGCTGCCAATTTTTATATCGGCAAATTGAGCCATCAAGTCGCTTGCGCCGCCACCGGTGATGTCACCAATGGTAATGCCCGTCAACGCCGCAAATATTCCGCTTGCTTTTGCGTGATATTTTCCGTCGGAAAGCAAGGTTTCGCCCGCCTCTTGGTGAAGGGCATTGGTGGTGTGTTCGGCGTTAGCGCACGCAGCGGCGTACCACACGTAACTGTAGCAGTCGGCGTTGTGAGCGTGGTCGGGTTCTTCGCAATCAAGCTGTCCTTCGTACCATTCTTCAACACTGGCTTCTGCGTCAGAGGCCTTTGCTAATGCGATAACGCCGGCAGGAGATTTGCGCAGTATGTATTTTGCTTCGCCTGTTGTGGTGGCAAGCACTTGCGCCGAAGTAAAGGTGCCGTCAACGGCAATTTGGTTTTTCACGTAGCCAAGCAAACCGCCCAGTTCCACCGAGTTGATGGTTTCGGGGTTGGTCACGTCGGCAATGGTCCAGTTTGCAACGGCTGCAAAAATTCCGCTTGCTGCATTGCCTTCACCGTCCACCCAAGCATCGTTGTCCTCGTCGTAGGTCAGTTTAAGCAACTGCCCAAGCCTAATTTCCGCAAGAAGTCCGTCGGGGTTCACGTTGCCTTCGCCGTCGATAAGGGAAGATATGGTTTTGTCACCAAAAATGGATGTTATGGTTTCGCTGCCTTCGCCAAGTAGGTCGGTAAATTTCATGCTGCCAATGTCTTCAAGGGCACCGCCGGGGGCAAGTTGAGCAAATAAGTTTTGGTCACCGCTCATCGAGCTCAACAGCTTGCCGATGGGCATTTTGCCCACGTAGTACATCAGCTTGTTGTCTGTAGTTTCATCGGTGGGGAAGAATGACGGCAGCACTTCGGCAAATTGCACGTCGCTAAAGCAGTACACCAAGCCTTTTTCTTCGTCCATAAAGGCATCGTACACGCTGTAAGCGGATAGTTTGGCAATTGCATCTGCAGAAACAACCTCTTTGGGGTTGCCTTCCTCGTCCACTCCGCCAAACATGTTCACAATGGAGGGCACAGCGGATATTTTAATTTGTTTCAGCGCGCGCACAAAGCCGTTTTCGCCGTCCTCGTTGGGCTCCTTGCTGAAAAATTCAAATAGCGGTATATCCCTCACGTCGGCGGAGAGAGTCACGCCAAAAGATTTTGTCGTGTCAATGTTGTAAGTATCGCAAAATTCGCCAATGGTGTAGTACCTACCCCCTTCGGCACTGCCCAGCTTGCTTTTTACAAGCTCGGATACTTCAACATATATGTCGTAAATAGACATGTCCGCAAGGTCGCCTGCGTAGTTGCCCGCTTCCGGCACAAGGTCGGATGGGTGAATCATCACAACGCCTGCATACAACGCCATGCCTATTGCACCAAGCAGAAACACTCCGCCCAGCACAAGTCCCAACACGAATGCTACAAATTTATTCATAACAACCTCCTGTTATCATCTAGAAGAAATGGTTTGTTATTACCGATAAGAATGGCTTTACTCTTTAATAATGGTACAACTCTTCAAGTACGGTTCAACTCTTAAATAATGGTTTTACTCTGTCAGAATGGTTTTGCTCTCTCAGAATTATTCTACTATCAAGAACGGTTTTACTTAACGACGGTTTTTACTCGTCAATAGTGGTTTATTCTCAAAGAAATAGGTTCTTTACTCTTTTTCCCCTTCAAGGTCACGTCTTTCGGGCACAAAACTGTCAAAAATTATGTTGTCAAAGTAGGGTTCAAGCTCGTCCAGCTGCTTTTGGCTGCGCACCGTCCAGCAAAGGATGGGTATTTTCTTTGCGTAACGCTTCACTGCACGGCACTCAGCAATGGTGGCGGCATCGTAAGCGATGAATTGACTTCCGTTCCACTTGCACAGTTTCAGTTCACGAAGTAGCCACTTGGTAAAGCCGCTAACTTCCGTGTACTTGTGGTCGCAGGATAGCTGCCCCCTAATCACATCGGGCGCGTTAACCTTCAGCCAATGTACGATTTTCGGGTTGAAGGATTCAATGCAGTAGTTGCCCTCGTAGGACGAAAGCATATCCACCGTTTTTTGCTCTATGGGGCCAATGTCGTCGTGCGTTTTAATCTCCACAACAAGGTTCATGCCATTTGCCGCCGCAAGAAATTCCTCAAAAGTCGGTATCGCGCTGTCGGTGTCCAGCAGACGGAACTGCCTCAGCTCTTCAAGTGTGTAATCGTGTATTCTCCCCTTTTTGCCCGTCATGCGGTCCAGTGTGTCGTCGTGAAATACCACCAAAACGCCGTCTTTGGTCTGTTGCACGTCCGTTTCTATGCCAAAGTAGTGTTGCGCCGCCCTTTCAAAGGCGGGTATGGAGTTTTCCGGCACGGTCACGTTGTCAAATAGTCCCCTGTGCGCCACGTAAACTTCCGTCAGCCACTTGTATTTTGGGTTAATCATATTCTCGTCCTTTGCGTTTTGCCTTTCCGCCGTCCTTTTTCTTCCATTCGGCAACGATAGTGCACCAAATTTTGCTTTTGACCTTCGTCAGGCAGGGCAACGGTGCACTTTGCCGCAATCACAGCGATTTTTGTAGGCAAAAACGCATTTTTATAGATT
>CAYYTD010000022.1:0-13819 GCA_964474475.1 uncultured Oscillospiraceae bacterium
TTTGAAGCTTACACAGCCCCTGCCGACAAGTATTGCTTGGGACAAAAGCCCACCGAAATGGAAATTAAAGTTACCTTTACCGACGGCGACTACGACGTGTTGATACTCACCGCCGAACAGATTGCCGAAAGATTTGACAGCTCGACGATTGGAAGCCACACCTTCTCGTACACTTACGGCAGCAAAGACTTTAATTTCGATTTTGAAATAGTAGAATCCGTTTTCCTGTACTACTCGATAGACGAAGAAAACAAGACGGCGCAAATCTACAAAATGTCCTTTGAAAGACCGTCCAACTCACAAGCAATCACCTTGCAAGATTGTTTGAACGTAGCAATCCCCTCCACCGTAGGCGAATACACCGTTACGATGATTCGCGCAGAGACCTTTAAGAGACAAAACGGCATACGCAGCATAACGGTGCCTACAACCGTCACGTCCATAGGTGACCGCGCATTCCAAGACTGCACCTCTCTTGCAACAATTACCATCGAAGGCACTCCCGACATAGGTTCGGCAATTTTGAACAATTGCACCTCGCTGAAAAACCTAAACGTTTCAGCAACGGCGCAGGACAAATTGTACCTGTTCTTCAATGCAAAGGTTGCCGACGGCAAAACTTCGCAATTGCCCGCGTTGCAACTGTCCGTAAACTTCTTGAGCGGCTCAACAACACTGCCGAACGACTATTTTTCAAATATCGCACAAGAAACGAAAATTGCAAAAGTCGTATTCCCTGCATCGATGAGCAACCTTGGCTCTCAAACGACGGGATTTGAACTTGTAAACAAATTTGAAGTGGACGAACAAAATACCGAAATAAAGGTAATAAACGACACTTTGTACACGCAACAAGGAAAGCACCTGTACTTCTACAGCCAAGCAAACACGCAAATTTCGTTGACAATTCCCGACGGAGTTAAAACGATAGGAAATATTCGCAACAACACCTATTTGCAAAAGGTCACCATTCCCTCTTCGGTTGATACTTTGCAACAGTACGCATTTGCAAATTGCACCAACTTAACGGAAGTGAAATTCATCGGTTCGTTGAACGAATTGCCCAACTACGCATTTAGCAGCTGCCCCAAACTTGTCACTTTCAACTTCCCCACCGAACTGAAAACCATTGGCACCAACGTACTTACCGAAGTGGCAATTAACACGGTAGTCATTCCGGACAGCGTAACGTCGGTAGGATCTTCCACTTTGTACAACTCCACCATTAAGCGCCTGTACATCCCCTCACACTTGACCGATTACTTCAACAAAGACAAGGGCAACAGCGACTTGCTGATAAGAACGTTGGAAGAACTCGTTTACAGCGGAAGTATCCCCTTGGAAAAGGTTAGCGCCTACAACGGCGACGGATTTAGCCGCAACACCGTTTTGAAAAAGGTATACGTTACCAAAATCGTTTGCAACAACTTTATTTACAACGCTAACTGCCGCGACGACATAATCGTGTACGCAACGAAGGACGTAACCAAAGTCGGCAGCCGTGCAAACGTTGCATTCGGCAGCCTTAACCTCTATTCCGAAAACGAACAAAGCGCAGTTTCGGTGGACAGCACCACGACTCTATCTAAAAACACCAAGTGGGGCACCACCTTTATCAAATGGTGGCTGTAGTACCACGCACTGTGCGCCAAATGCAATCGTTCGTTAATTAACAACAAATTAAGCACAAGTTGTTTATATAAGCTAATTGCATAGGCCAATTACAGTTTATTGCATCAACTTACCGTACAAGTTGATTGTATAAGTTAATTATTAGTTAGTTGCACAAGTTGGTTGTATAAGCCATTTGCACAAGCTAATTACATAAGTTTATTGTGCAAACTTACAGTATAAGTTAATTAAGCCGTCGGCAATATTGCCGACGGCTTAATTTTGCTATTAAAAAGGCAGCAACGCAATGGTTACTGCCCTATTAAACTTGAATATTGATTAGTCTGCCGTGGAGAGCGATGCTTCAACGTCGAAGGTCAAGCCGTTATCTTCAAGGAATTGATAGAAAGCGTCCGTTACGGAAATCTTGTTCTTGTAGTATTCGTTGCGAACGGTTTCGTAAGTTTCTTCAAGAACTTCACTCGTTTGCGTGGAGTAATACGCTTTGAACAATCTGTATTCCGGAGATGCCGTATCGTTGTAGTTAGCAGCAAAATCGAAGGTGTGAGCTTCTACCTTGCCAACACAGTAGATAATGTGAACGCCGTAAGTGGTTACGCAGGTTACGTATTCGCCAACCTTTGCAACGCCGCCTTCAAACAGCTTTTGTGCTGCATCAAAGTACTCTTGAACCAAACCGCTGTTGTAATCTTCGGGAATGTCGCCAACGCGCACGGTGTAATCGTAAATCTTGCTGTGAGATGCCGTGTCTTCGTTGAAACGCTTCATCAACTCTTTCATCGTGGCGTTTTTGTCTGCGCCTTTAACAGTTCCGTCAGCGTTGAGATATTCGTTCCAAACGGGGTTAGCCAAATTGAGAGCGATGTTACCATCTGCATCCAACTTGAACAATTTACCTTCTACCTTACCGTATTCGCCATCTTCGTTTTTAGCCGTGTTGTAGTCCGTTGCAATAATGTCGGCTGCAATCTGTTCGCGACGAGCAACGTAAGCTTTGCTGTCCGTGCCGCCCATTGCGTTGGAGAGGTTGGTAAGAATGGTGTTTTGTTCGTCACTGAACTTGACGAGAATATTCTTCACGAAAATGTAATCGCTGTTGCCGTCAACTGCGTACAAATAATCGCTGTCCGAAAGATTTTCTACAAAGCTTTCAAATCCGCCGTTAAGAGCGAAATTTGCGAGAAGGTTTTCCTTTGCCAAAGTAACGTTGTCGTTGAGAGCTGCAAATTGGTCGTTAAGCTTGTCGTCTACCGTTTTGGTGATTTCGTAATCGTACTTGAGACCGATGTTGGCAACTACGTTGTCTTCTACCTGACGCTTGAAGAACTCTTCAAGAGAAATGTCGTAGCTGGTTTTAACGTTGTTGGTGTATCTCTTAACGATTCTTTGTTGGAACGTTTTGTATTCGTCTACGGTAAGTTGACCCTTTTCTTCGTCGATACGCTCGTTGTACTCGGCAACTCTCTTTTGAGCAATACTTCCGCTAAGGACGTATTCCTTGAGGTTACCTGCCGTGCCGAGAGAAGGATAATACTTTTTGAGGTATTCTTCCATATCTTCGTTGGCGTAGTTTTGCTTGTACAAATACTCTGCGTAAGATTCCGTTCCGCTCCATTCGTCGGTGGTGACGAAATCGCGAGAGGTGTCTTCCGTTTCTTCGGCGGCAAGTTCGCCGTATTTGTTAGAAATAAGCGTTTCTACACTGCTATCAAAACTGGTAAAGATGAGATACTTAACGTTTTTAACGGTGTACTCCATTTCCTCTGCGGAAAGGAAACCCGCGTTTTCGTACTGCGAAGCGTAGCTGTGCGTTTCGGCAGTGTGAGTTTTAACGTAAGCATCCAACTTGACGTTTTGAGTATACAACGTGGTTATCGTGCTGCTCAAAAGGTCGCTTGCAGACATATATCCCGCATTGATGTATTGGTAATACGTGCTGTAAAGGCTGTTAAAGGTATCCAACACTTTACCCACCGTAACTTCTTGATCGCCAACCTTAATGGCTACAGCCGCGCGATATTTTTGCGAATCCGTACCGAACATTGCGCAGCCGGAAAGTAAGCCGAACAACATCACGACGACCAAAATCAGCGTAAGTACTTTACATGCTTTTTTCATTTTTAACTCCTACAAATGATGACGACAAAATTTGTGTAATAAACCGTTCGTGCGCATCGTTTGCCTGCGAAAAAGCGCAACAAACAACAAGCCAACGAAATAATTCGCCACCTATACCAAACTATTATACATTTATCCGTTGCAATTGGCAAGCAGTTTGGTCAATTTTTATTACTTTTACTTTGTATTATTAACAAAAAGTTCTCTATTGCGGCAAGCAAACGGTCTTTTTGCATAAAATCCGACGAGGAAAACGCCACGCCGTAAGTGGAAGGCAAGGCAGATACCCCACTGCCCGACTCCGACAACGCCTCGAACACCTCTTTGCGCATCATGTGTTCCTTGTCGGCAAAAAGCAGTTCGGCTCGTCCTGCACGCACCGTAACCTTGGTGATGCCTGCGCTGCAAGCAAGGGTTTTGAGCCGTGCCACTTTGAAGAGATTGTCTACCTGACGAGGTGCACTGCCGTAAACGCTTTCCGTTTGAGTGCGGAATTCGTCCACTTCCTGATAGGTTTTGCAGCTTGCAAGCTGTTGGTAAAAATCCATTCTTTCCTTTTGAGAAGGCACGTAAGAATCGGGCGCATACGCTTCCACGTCTATTTCCATTTCCGTGTCGATCTTTACTTGCGGCTTTTCGCCCTTCAATTCAGCCACGGTTTCTTGCAGCAAACGCGCGTACATGTCGTAACCGACCTTCATCATGTGGCCGTGCTGTTCGCGTCCCAAAACGTTGCCTGCGCCGCGAATTTCAAGGTCCTTCATTGCAATTTTGAACCCGCTGCCCAGCTCGCTGTATTCCGTAATGGAAGAAAGTCTTTTGTAAGCGACTTCGCTCAAAATTTTATCTTTGCGGTACAAAAAGTATGCATAAGCCAGCTTGTTGCTACGTCCCACACGCCCACGCAGCTGATACAACTGCGAAAGACCAAGTTTGTCGGCATCGGTAACAATGAGAGTATTTGCATTGGGAATATCTATGCCGTTTTCTATTATCGTAGTGCAAACGAGCACGTTGCCCTTGCCCTGCGCAAAGCCAAGCACGGCGTCTTCCAACTGAGATTCGCCCATTTGGCCGTGAGCAACGATAATTTTGGCTTCAGGCAACATTTCGGACAGACGACTTGCAAAGCTATCGATGGAATTGACTTTGTTGTACACGCAATACACCTGACCGCCACGTGCAAGTTCGCGAGTAATAACGTCGCAAATAAGGGCGTCGTTCTCTTCCGCAACGAAGGTTTCCACCGCCACGCGCTCAAAGGGCGGAGTGGTTATCGTGGATATATCCCTCATGCCGGAAAGCGCCATGTGCAGCGTGCGCGGAATGGGTGTTGCCGACAGCGTAAGCACGTCGACGGAGGTTTTGAACGCCTTAATTTTCTCCTTGTGTTCCACGCCGAAACGCTGTTCTTCGTCCAAAATTAACAGCCCAAGCTTATTGAAATCAACGTCTTTGGAAAGTAATCTGTGCGTGCCCACTATTACGTCTACGGTGCCGTCCTTAACGCCATTTAATATTTCCGCCTGTTCTTCGGCACTGCGGAAACGATTGAGACAAGCCACTTTTACGTCGAAATGCGCCATACGCTCGGTAAAAGTGTTGAAATGCTGCTCGGCAAGAATGGTTGTGGGCGCAAGCACTGCAACCTGATAGCCGTTGGCAACCACGTCGAAAGCGGCACGCATTGCCACTTCCGTCTTGCCGTAGCCTACGTCGCCTACTAACAATCTGTCCATAATGCGGTCGGAAGTTAAATCGGCAGTAATCTCCTGCATGCACTTTAACTGATCGTCCGTTGCCCTGTACGGAAAATATTGTTCAAATTCTTCCGTCAAGAAGTCGTCCACTCGGTATTTGAATCCGCGCGGCTTTTCCCTTTGGGCATACAAGCGGAGCAAATCGACGGACATTTCCTTTATACCCGATTTTACCTTTGCCTTGACCTTGGCAAAGTCGGCTCCGCCCAAACGCGACAAAGTGGGGTTTTCGCCACCGGAATATCTCGACAGCAAGTCGGTTGCGTCCACCGGCACGTACAAACGGTCACCGCCCTTGTACAACACGACGACGTAGTCTTTGGTTTCGCCCGTGGGTGACGTAATTTTTTGTATACCTTCGCACAAGCCTATACCGTGCACGTCGTGTACCACGTAATCGCCCTTTTCGACGGACAAAAACGCCTTTTTGCGGTTTTTGCGCACCGCCTGCTCCGTAACGCCCCTGCCAAGATCGCGCGCTCCAAGCACAACCAGCTTGTTGGTGTGCGACACAAACCCGCGCTCGTAAGACAGCGGCATCACTATTCCGTCGGCTTTGCCGTGAGAATACTTTTCTGCCGAAACGAGATACACTCCCTTGCTTGCCAACATGTCGCAAACGGGCTTTACCCCGTCTTCACCCACGAGCGCAACTACCTCGTAACCGGTGTTCTTCCAGTTGCGAACGTCCGTTGCCAGTTTGTCTTCCGCAAGGGCGTAGTTGGGAACTGCCCCCGTACGGAAGTTGAAAATTTGGCGAGGAACAAAAAAGTTGCTTTGATAAGACAAAGTTTGCAAGGAAATTTGTGGACAATCCACCACAAATACGTCCTCTTTGTTGCAAAGGGCAGCCATGTGCACAGGCAAAACCTCTCCTGCCTTGGAAAGATTTGCCACGCGCGTTGCATGTTCTCCGTACAAAAATTCCACCCTTGACGACAGCAACTTTGGCTCGTCCCACATCACGATCGATTCGTACGGAAAGTAATCCACCAACCGCGACAACTTCATGAAAGGCGATAGCCAATAGTTGTCTACAACGCCGCCGCCCGATTGTACGGAAAGCTGCGACAAAATTTCGCCGAGCCGAGCTTTGGAATCGGCAGAAATTTTCATTTTGGAGGCAAAAGTTGACACTTTGTCCAATTTGCTTTGCGACAATCCGCCTACATCGTAAAGGGGATACACATCGACACAATCAACCTCCGCCGAGTCCCCGTCCTCCGTAACGGTTTTTATTTTTTCTATTTCGTCATCCCAAAAATCGATGCGGTAACGCTTGGCGCAGGGCATGGAAATATCCAAAATATCTCCGCGGAAGGTGAACTCACCCTCGGACGTAATGCCGTCTACGCGCTTGTAGCCGCAAGCAACGAGAGAATGAACTATTTTGCGAGAATCGTAGCTTGCGCCCTTGCGCAAAGCAAAACAATCGGCAAAAAACTTGTCACGCGGCGGATAATACTGCACGAGCGCTTCAATGCAAGTAACGGCGCATCTTGCTCCGTGAATAATTTCGTGCAGGGCAAGATTGCGTTGATAAACATTGTCGCGCGAATAACTGTTTTTGAAAAGAAGTACGTCCTCTCGAAAGGGGATGTACACCACTTTGCCGCAAGTTAATGCGCTAATTGCCCTAAAAACACGGCGCGCCTCAACGTAGTCGGAACACACGTAAAGGCAAAAGTCCGACGAGGAGGAGGCAATTACCGGCTTTTCGTTGGGTTGCACGCCAAAAGCCCCGACAAATTTTTTGTCGAGGGCAGAATGAAGCAATTCGCAGTATGCTTCGCCGTTATTTATTCCTTATATAAAACAGTACATATCGCTAATTTAACCGACTGTGCCTACCGACAACAGCCGTGCGCTTATATTACCATATATTGAATTTTTTGTAAACTCACAAACGGCATATTACCTTGAAACTACGCGATTCTTTTCGTCGTCTACCCCAAAACTGCCCTTTTGATTGCCACCAAACGGCAAAGACGACAACTTGCGTGAAAACCGTCAAAACGCAAGCGCACGCACACAAACAAGCCAACGTGACGACCTTTCCGTAAAACTGACACCCATGAACAAACTGCAAAAGGGCAGGCAAACGGACGACTTGCTCACTTTACAAAGCCAAACGAGTATGCTATAATTTGAAAAAAACAAGCACGAATGTATAACTACGCGTTTGTGCTTGACAAAAAGGACGAAAAACCAAAATGTATTTGATAGTAGGACTGGGCAACCCCGACAAACAATATTTGAACACCTGGCACAACATGGGTTTTAGGTGCGTGGATGCCCTTGCGGACAAGCTGGGGATTTCCTTTACCAAAGGGGAATGCAAAGCCGTGACCGCCAGCACGAAAATAAACAACGAAAAAGTTATAATTGCAAAACCCGTTACTTATATGAATTTGTCCGGCCAGGCCGTTGCCGAACTGTGCAACAAATACAAAATCGAAAAGGGCAAATTAGTTGTAGTGTACGACGACGTCGATTTGCCGATGGGCAGTTTGCGACTTCGCCAAAGCGGTTCGGCAGGCACGCACAACGGCATGAGGAACATCGTGGAGCTGCTTGGCACAACGGATTTTTTACGCATTCGCGTGGGCATTAAAAAACAAACGCAAATTCCGTTGCGCGACTACGTATTAAGCAAAGTGACCGACGAAGACGAAAAAATCATTTTGCCCGTAATATCCTCCGCCGCCGATGCGTTGGCAGACTTTGTAAAGGGCAAAGATTTTAGCATAGTGATGCAGGAACACAACGTTACGACTCCCAACAATTAACGTTTGGCAATGCCAGACAATTAGGAGGCAAAAGCATGGATAAAACAAAAAAATGGAGAAAAATATCCCTCGTTTGTAGCATAATTTTGTTTGCGCTGGGATTGGCAAGCGTTTTAATTTGCCGCATTGCAGCAGGCTCGGCAAACAACGCAAGCGGCAGTGAGGGCGGCGCAGCGCTGTTCGGCTTTGTATTTGCCGCCATCGTAATAATGATTATTTCCCTCATTTACACCGCTGTGGCGCTTGTTCCGTTGGTGATAAAAATAGTACAAGCCACCACTCAAAAAGATGTTCTTTCTTACGTCACCGCATTTTGCAACCTGATCTTTGCCGCATTTGCGGTGTTTGTGAGTGTGTGCGCGATAGTTGACTTGAACTTGCCTTTTTGCATTTTGGGTTTGCTGATAGGCACAGCCTCAGTTTTGGGCTTGATTGCCGACTTGAAACTGATAATTGCCTTCCATTCGTAAGGCGCGCATTAAGCTTGGTGGCAAACTTGCTCTGCGTGCCACGCTTGACACAAGAACGTTTTGGGCCAAAATGGCTCGTTGCATCAGCGAACACGATTCAAGGCAATAACGAACGCGGCACAAAGAGCGGAGCACCGCTTAAACGGGCTACAACGCCGTCCGTTTGGCTATAAGGGGCGCAACCGCACCGCTCACACTTTTTTGCTCACACATTCACTCGATTCCGTTTTGTAACCTAACAAAGCACGAAAAAGGGCGGAACAACGATTAACCGTTGTTCCGCCCTTTTTGTTTGCAGTGAATACACAAATTGTTTTTCACAATTAACGCAAAAGCGCTCTATTCTGCATAATAAAAGCCCATGCGCCATCGTTCAATACGAATACTAAACGCTTTTTGCGCAATGAATGCCAAAAACTATTTCATCAATTCTTCGGCAAGAGCGTCAAGCTGAAGTTTGTTTTGTTCCGTCATGCTGCCGCAAACGGTAACTCCGTTTTGTGCAAAGGTAATGTTTTTGCACTTTTCAAACATGGCAGTCATCACCTTGCTTGCCATGGGCGCCCAGCTGCCGTTTTCAATAAAGGCAACCGTTCTGTTTTGATAGTTGCGCTCAACAAGGCTGTGAATAAACGTGCGCATAAACGGGAAAATGTCCGCATTGTAAGTTGTGGTTGCCAACACTATTTTACCATAACGGAAGGCGTCTTCGACTGCCTCTGCCATGTCGCAACGAGCAAGGTCGTTAACGGCAACCTTTGCGCAGCCCAGCTCTTGCAATTTGTTAGCAAGATACAAAGCCGCATCCTTGGTATGTCCGTAAACGGAAGTATAGCACACGCATACGCCTTGCGACTCTACTCCGTAACTGCTCCACGTGTTGTACAGTCCCAAATAGTAACCGAGGTTTTCCTTCAAAATCGGTCCGTGAAGGGGGCAAATCGTGGCAATATCCAACGAGGATGCCGCTTTAAGCAGGTTTTGCGCTTGCACGCCGTACTTGCCTACTATGCCAAAGTAATAGCGCCTTGCTTCGCACGCCCAATCCTCTTCTTCCACGTCCAACGCGCCAAATTTGCCAAAAGCATCGGCGGAGAAAAGAATTTTGTCCGTAACGTCGTAGGTTACCATAACTTCCGGCCAGTGCACCATGGGGGCAAAAAGGAAACTTAACGTGTGCTTGCCAAGGGAAAGCGTTTGACCGTTTGTAACCTCCAACTTGTTACGGCACAAACCCGTGCCAAAGTACTTGTCCATCATGGCAAAAGCCTTGGCGTTACTTACTACCGTTGCGGACGGGAACTCCGTTAAGAAATCCGCAATGCCTGCGGAATGGTCGGGTTCCATGTGTTGCACTACCAAATAATCGGGGCTCTTGCCCTGCAACGCATCTTTTACGTTGTTTAGCCACTCGGCAGTGAAATTTTGGTCTATCGTGTCCATAACGGCATTTTTTTCGTCTAAAATAACGTAAGAATTGTAAGACATTCCGTTAGGTACGACGTACATACCTTCGAACAAATCTATTTGATGGTCGTTTACGCCAACGTAAACGACGTCTTGAGTAACCGTAATCTTGCTGTTTTTCATAACTCCTCCAAATTTTTAATACGCCAAAATGCCGTAAAAGGTCAAATGCTGTCCGTCGTAACGAGTGTCCCATTTCAGCCGAGATGCCAGGGCAAAAACGTCAACGCAATATGCAGACAAGCAACTATACGACAAATCAGGATTTCTGCAAGGCAGGTCGTCCCTTTTGGCACAACGTTCGCAAAGCACGCAACTGCTTGCACCTGCCACAAGGCAGGGGATTCCTTCCGCTTGAAGTACACCTTTGAGCACGAGCATCCATTCGTTGTGGCGTTTTCGTGCCGCAAGCAACGCTGCCGAATCGGACAGGTCGGGCAAAGTCCAAGTTGACTGCACAAACAATGCGTTATCGTAGCCAAGCAAACGCTTTTTCATGCTTTCAAAGGTACCGCAACAGGGCGGACAGGTGTGATTTTGATTGTACTCACCACACAAATTTTGCTCGCAATACTTGCGAAAATCTCCACAAAGGGGCACGCTTGCCGTGTTGGTGAGGGCAACTTGTGAAAACCCTAATTCTTTGCAAAGGCTTAAAAGGTCTACCATGCAAAACTCCAAAATATTATTGCCGCAAATCTCTTTGGCAAATGCTAATTGCGACGAATCTATTATACCCATAAAAGGCGTTTTGTCAATCACTTTGCAATGCCGCACTCCTTTTTGCACAGCGTGCTTAAACGTCATTGTACCCAGCCACGATAGGTAAAGTAAACACCGCCATGCTCACGACAGCCCTTTCGCGGCATCCGCCTGCACCCTTTTGCCCGTTGTGCACCTTTATTTGCAAATCTACCGTTGACAATAATTCTCTGCACTGATATAATAATTTGTAACGTTTTAGCCTATGTGTGCCGCTTTGCCAATTGCAGCCACTTGGCAAATAAACTTGAAAGTACAACCGTTTTGCGCCATTGCATTTGCTTTGGCAACGAAACGTAGGAGAAAATATGGAAAAAATTATTCTTACGGGCGATCGCCCCACCGGAAAACTGCACATCGGGCACTATGTAGGCTCTTTGCGCGAACGCGTAAAATTGCAAAACAGCGGCAACTTTGATAAGATTTTCGTTATGATTGCCGATGCACAAGCGCTTACCGACAACGCCGACAACCCCGAAAAAGTTAGAAGCAACGTAATTGAGGTCGCTCTTGACTACCTTGCTTGCGGCATAGACCCCGAGCGCAGCTCGATTTTTATTCAATCTATGATACCGGAACTGACCGAGTTGACATTTTACTACCTCAACTTGGTTACCCTTTCCCGCTTGGAACGCAACCCGACGGTCAAGTCGGAAATTAAACTGCGTAATTTTGAAAACAGCATTCCGGTGGGATTCTTGACCTACCCCATCAGCCAAACTGCCGACATTACCGCCTTCAAAGCCACCTGTGTGCCCGTTGGGGAAGATCAGGAACCAATGATTGAGCAATGCAAGGAAATCGTTCGTCGTTTTAACGGCATCTACGGGGAAACTTTGGTAGAACCGCAAATTTTGCTACCGTCAAATAAAACCTGCTGCCGCCTTCCCGGCACGGACGGCAAAGCCAAAATGAGCAAATCGCTTGGCAATTGCATTTATTTGTCCGATTCGGCAGAGGAAATTAAAAAGAAAGTTATGTCCATGTTTACCGACCCCAACCACTTGCGCGTGGAAGACCCCGGAACGGTAGAGGGCAACCCCGTATTCACCTACCTCGACGCCTTTTGCACCGACGACTGCTTTGCCGAGTTTTTACCTGAATATGCCAACCTGGACGAGCTTAAAGCACACTATCGCCGCGGCGGCTTGGGTGACGTGAAAATTAAAAAGTTCCTTGTAAAAATACTGCAAGCGGAATTGGCCCCCATCTTGGCAAGGCGCTTGGAATGGCAAAAGCGCGAAAGCGACGTGTACGACATCTTGAAAGAAGGTTGCCGCGCCGCAAAAGCAAAAGCCGCCAAAACCCTTGCAGAAGTTAGAGAGGCAATGAAAATAAACTACTTTGAACTGTAAAATTGCCCTCTTGCTTGAAGTGCAGCACAACGATTAAGGCGCAAACCGACAACGCCATTGCCAAAAGGGCTCTGCGTGTTGCCGACGAGTTTTTACAAAATCAAAACTGCTAATGACAAAATAAAAAACGCGCTTAAAGTACATTAAAACAAAGCAAAAACACCCTTAAAGTTTCGTTGTAAACTTTAAGGGTGTTTTTTGTAAAACAAAACCCGTCCGAACGGTAAGCTCGGACGGATTGATTACGGTAAAATTAAGACGCTAAAAAGGTGAGAATAAAGCAGAAGAAAGTGATTACTCCAACGATAATTTCGGGAATAAGTGCCACTGCGATGGGCGTCTTTTTGTGCTTTTTGTAGTACTTTTCGTACACGGCCTTGGTGCGACGTTTTTTGCGCGCAAACAACACAATAGCACTGATTATTGCGCCAATAATAGCAAACACGTAGCCCTGCGTTTGAGCGTTTTCCCCTTGCACACCGATGATAAATGCAAGAACGGACAAAATAGGGCAAAGCCAGCTGATAATGTTGGCAACCAAGTTGGTCGTTTTCGCCTTTTTGATGATTCTCTTGTCGGTGGGGAAGATGTAATAATAGTGACCGTTGTGCAGGTTGTAGTTAAGAGTGTATTCTTTTCCTTCAAAGTCGATATCAACAGAGAAAATGGGGACGAGGAACGCCGAAACCGTCCAGGATTCCGATTGGTAGGAAGACCAGCCGCTCGGAAGTTCGTCTTCGATTACAGACTTGAGTGCATTTTTAATTTCGTCGTAAGAAAACACGTTATTTGAATTCCACACGGGCATGTTGCACTGCGAAGCAACGTCGGTAAGCGTGCTGTAGTCGCCGTCCTTGTAGTAGGTGGTTACGTCCAATTCATCGGGCGTGCCTGCATTGCCAAATCCGTTAACGACGGTAGACAAAGTGCGACCTTGAATTTTGTAATTTACGTTAACATCGTAACGATACATTACGGCAACCCAAGTACCTGCGTTGGACGACTCCGTTGTGACCTTTGCAAATTCGTCAACAAAATCCGGGTCAATATACTCTTCACTGCGCAAATCCTTGAGGATTCTTTCCAATGCACGTTGGCGCGTGAAATTTTCTTTAAGCAAACCGACTTTTTCGCAAAAGCCGAAATCTTTGTTGCTTAATCTCATAAATGCCTCCTTGTAACAATATTATTAGTCATATGGTACAATTTTATCACTAAATAATTATGATGTCAATATTTAAATTATTTTAACGCCAAAACACGAGATATTTGTCCGCACGGTTGCCCGAAACAAAACATTAAAAGAAAACAAATAAATCAATTTCACTTTTTGCAATATGCCAAAAACAAAAAACCGCAGACAACTTGTCTGCGGTTTTTAGGTGATTAAATTGAAGCTAAATTACTTAATAATCTTGGAAACAACGCCGGAACCAACGGTGCGGCCGCCTTCACGGATAGCGAAA
>CAYYTD010000023.1:0-7860 GCA_964474475.1 uncultured Oscillospiraceae bacterium
AGCATTCTTATGTTTGCCCTGCCGTTAACTTTCGATCCCTCCAAAAACGCAGTTTTAACCATGGTGGTTACGGCAGTGGGTTACAATTTGTTTTACGCGGTTGCTTATCCTCTGTATTACACGGCAAATAGCTCACTGGTGCCCGTTTCCACACGAAACGGCAAGCAGCGCAGTTTGCTTGCATCCGCATCCAACATGGCTGTTACTGCGGCAGTAGGCGCAGGCGGCATGGTGGTACCCGTTTTACTCGGGTTTTTAATCAAAGAATCGTCCACTCCCGAGCAAAAGCGTTTTGCTTGGTTCGTGATGTTTGCCGTTATCGGCGTTATAGCTTTCGTTGCAATAATATTGCAGTACATGTTTACTCGCGAAAGGGTTAACGAAGAAAACGCCGTTTCCGTGTCGCAACAAGCCAAAAGAGTTCCCATCAAGGAACAATTCAAGGCAGTCGCTTCAGACAAGTATTGGTGGATAGTGCTTTGCTTTTGCGCGCTCTTCCAGTTTGCAGGCGCAATGAAAAACAATTCGCTTGCCCAGTACGTCAAAACGTTAGATTGCTCCTTTTTGTCGGTGTTCACCTCCGACGGCGATTTATCAATGTTTGCAATGTCACTCATTAACATAGTCGGGGCGGTTCCCATGACTGTTGCCGTTGCTTTCGTTTGGCCTCTTTCCAACAAAATAGGCAAAAGGTTAGTGGTGGCAGGCGGCTTGCTGGTTAACGTGTTGGGCAACGTGGTGTGCGCACTTTCGGGCGACAACGTCATTGGCGTTTGCGTGGGAGTATTTTTCAAGGCACTCGGTTCCGCTCCCGGCTGTTACATGATGCTTGCAATGATTTCCGACGCGTTAGATCACGCCGAGGCAAGAAACGGTTTTAGATGCGACGGTTTAACGATGAGCATTTACGCATCAATTATGATCGTGTCCACGCCTTTGGCAATAGGCTTGCTTAACGCTGTCACGTCGGCAGGCACCAATACCCAAGCTTCGTCAATTTGCTACATTTGGATCGAATGCATCGTGTACGCCGCATTGTGCATTCTCATGATGTTCAACAATGTCGAAAAGTACTCGGCAGAAGATAGGCAAACTATTTTGGATAATCAAAAGAAAGCCGCGCTTGCCGCAGGAATAGAATGGATTGAACCTGCCGAAAGAATGCGTTTAGAGCAGGAAGAGGCGGATAGAATTGCTGAAGAGGCTAAAATTGCCGAATTGAAAGCCAAATGTGACAAAAAGGGTTTAGATTTCCAAACGGAATTGGCAAAGTATCAAAGAAAGAAAAACAAGAATAAGACGGAATAGATAGGTGACGTTTATGGACGCGCGCACAAGCAACACTTGGCGCGCGTCGTTGCGCAAACGCGGCAAAATGCGTTTTGCACAAATAAGAGGTGGTTATGAAATGGATTTCGTTTGTAGTACCTTGCTATAACTCGGCGGAATACGTTGAGCGTGGCGTGGACAGTTTGCTTGTGGGTGGCGATGACGTCGAAGTGATTATCGTCAACGACGGTAGCACCGACGACACACCCAAAATTGCCGATGAGTATGCACGGCGGTATCCCAACGTAGTCAAGGTCGTTCATCAACCCAACGGAGGTCATGGGGAGGCAATTAACAGTGGGTTGAAGGAAGCAAGCGGAAGGTATTTTAGGGTTGTCGACAGCGACGATTGGCTGGATGCCGACGCTTTTTCGTCGTTGCTGACCGCAATGAAGAGTCAAGACGAATTAGCAGATATGTTCGTCACCAACTACGTGTACACACATGCGGACGGCACTGCCGACAACGTAATCGATTACAGACGGGAATTCAAGAAAGGAAAAGCCTGCAATTGGAGCCAAACGAGGAAGTTTAGGCTGGCAACTTATCTCACCTTACATTCCGTCACCTTCAAAACGGAGCTTGTAAAGCGCAGCGGAGTAGTTTGTCCAAAGCATACTTTTTACGAAGACAATTATTTCGTGTACGTACCGCTAAAGTACGTAGAAACTTTCAAGTACGTCGACGTAGATTTGTACAGATATTATATCGGCAGGGAAGGGCAATCGGTGCAAGGCGACGTTTTTGCTAGGCGTTACGCACAGCAAATATACGTTAGCGAATTGATATTCAAGCAGTACGACCTTGCACAAGAAATCAAGCTCAACGCAAAGCGGGGCAAATGCTTGTATCACAATTGCAGAATGGTAATGTCCGTTGCAACGGCAGGAGCGCGCTTGAACTGTTCGGATGAGGCTGACCAAAACATCAACGACATGTGGAATAGATGCATCGAGCACGACGAAAAATACGGCAAAAAACTTAGGTATCACACGTCCATTGCCTTGCAAATGTTACCCGGCAAAGGTGGCAGAAATTTTGCTAATGGGCTTTATCGCATTACAAGAAAATTAGTCAAAAATTAGTTTGCATGGCAAAGCGGAATTGTACGTAGCAATGGGTTTTGTCGAATAAAACGCAATTAGTTCGTTAATTATTCGTCAGGGACCACGGCTAAATGAGTAACGGAGTGTAAAGGATAACAATATGAAAAAATACGATTTCCTCGTTGTCGGTGCAGGTTTGTTCGGTGCAACGTTTGCAAGACGTATGACGGACAAGGGGTTTAGCTGTTTGGTAATAGACAAGCGCAACCACGTTGCAGGCAACGCCTATACCGAAAACGTCGACGGCATCAACGTTCACAAATATGGCGCACATATATTTCACACCTCCTTGCAGGACGTGTGGACTTTTGTCAACCGCTTTGCATCTTTCAACAGCTTTGTCAACAGTCCCATTGCCGTTTGCGACGGAGAAGTTTACAATTTGCCTTTTAACATGAACACCTTTGCCAAGCTGTGGAAAGGCGTAGTCACGCCCGAACAGGCTCGCAACAAAATATCTTTGCAAATTGCCGCCGAGGGTATTCTTTCCCCAAGCAATCTCGAAGAGCAGGCTCTGAGCTTGGTAGGCAAAGATGTATACGAAAAACTGATCAAAGGCTACACGGAAAAGCAATGGGGCAAGAGCTGCAAAGACTTGTCTGCGGATGTAATTAAAAGAATCCCCGTAAGGTTTACCTACAACAACAACTATTTTAACGACGTTTACCAAGGCGTGCCGATAGGCGGCTACACGAAGATGGTTGAAAACATGTTGAAAGGGATAGACGTTTTGCTCGGAACCGACTACGAGCGATTTGTAAAGAATTTTAACGGAGAAATAGGCAAAACGGTGTATTGTGGTACTATCGACGGCTTTTTTGGATATTGCTTGGGCAAGCTTGAGTATCGTTCGGTAAGGTTCGAAACGGAAAAACTTGACACGCAAGATTATCAAGGAAATGCTGTGGTCAACTACACGTCAGCAAGCGTGCCTTACACCCGAATAATCGAACATAAGCATTTCGAATTCGGCACTCAACCCTTCACGATTATTTCCAAGGAATATCCTTGTTTGTTTGACGGTAGCAATGAGCCTTGCTATCCCATCGATGACGAAAAAAACCGAATCTTGTACCAAAGCTACAAGCAGTTGGCAAGCAAGCCCCCCAACGTAATTTTCGGCGGTAGGCTTGGCTTGTATTCTTATTTAGATATGGACAAAACCATTCAGGCGGCGCTAAACCTTGCAAACAGTTTGTAACGCTCAACTTATTGCATTTGCTTTCGTTGTGTGGTAAAATTGTCAAAACAAATGCGAGGTGCGTTTATGAAGTGTGCTTTGTTTTGCAGAATCTATCAAGCCGTGCTATACGTTGCCGAGTGCTTTTTGCCTTGGAGGCAGCCACAGCTTATTAGCGGTGTTGGTAGTTACGCCAACTTGTCCGAAAGGTTAAAAGCCGACGGAGTTAAAAAGGTTTGTATCGTAACGGATGTAGGCATAGTTAAAACGGGTATGATAGATGCTCTTACGGAGCGACTGAAACATGCGGACGTTGAGTTCGTTCTTTTCGACGAAGTAGTTCCCAACCCAACGGTTCACAACGTGTTGCAAGGGGAGGAACTGTACAAAAATTCCGCTTGCGACGCCATCGTTGCGGTCGGTGGCGGTTCGGCTATGGACTGTGCCAAGGGCATCGGCGCAAGAATTGCCCGTCCAAACAAAACGCTGCAGCAAATGGGCGGAATACTAAAGGTTGGCAAAAAGCTTCCAAAGTTGTACGCAGTGCCCACCACAAGCGGCACCGGCAGTGAAACGACGCTTGCCGCAGTACTAACGGATGAAAAAACTCACCTAAAGTATGCCATCAACGATCCCGTTCTCATTCCTTACGTAGCCGTGTTAGATCCGCTTCTCACGGTGGGATTGCCGCCGCACGTCACTTCAACCACAGGAATGGACGCTTTGTGTCACGCGGTCGAGGCATATATCGGCAGGGCTAACACCAAGCATACCAAGCTGCAAGCGCAACAGGCAGTGGCGCTAATCAAAGATAATTTGTACAAGGCGTATGCCGATGGTAGCGATGTCGTTGCAAGGGAAAACATGCAAAAGGCGTCTTACCTTGCAGGGCTGGCTTTCACGCGGGCTTACGTCGGATACGTCCACGCAATAGCGCACAGCCTTGGCGGCAAGTACGGCATAGCTCACGGGCTTGCCAACGCAGTAGTTATGCCTTACGTGTTAGAGGCCTATGGCAAAAAGGTTCACAAAAAGCTTGCCGAGCTTGCCATGGTTGCCAACGTGGCAGATGAAACGGACGACGTTGCCACCAAGGCACAAAAGTTTATCGAGTGGATTCGAGAGCTAAACCGCAGTATGAACATACCCGACGGCTTTGAACAGCTAAAGGAATGCGACGTAGACGAACTTGCGCGCAACGCCGCCAAGGAAGGCAATCCGCTTTATCCCGTGCCCAAAATTATGAGCGCAAAAGAGCTAAAAAAGATTTATCTCAAGTTGATCAAAAAATAACCTTTGGCGTAGTACAAATAGCTTGTAAAACGCAATTATGGTGGAAAGTAGAATAATGCGTATTGCAAAAGATAATGCGTTAGTAAAAGGGTTAGCAAGATGCTAATTGAAGGTTATTAGTTGCCAACAAAAATAATGAGTGCGACAGTCGCAAAGGCTGTCGCACTCTCTATTTTTGTTGCTATTAAGTTTTGATTTGTCTCTTACAGGTCTTCAAGACGTTCAACGGATAGCACTTGGTCGAATTCCGAAATAAAAGAAGAAATGTCTTCCGCCGTGTAATGGACGGTCGGGCGAATAACTGCCTCCGCTTCAAATTTTCCGTCGGTGCGACGAACTTTGTAGCGAGAGAAGTCCGTAATGCCAAAGTATTCCTTTAGTTTTTCACGCATTTCGTCCGAGCAAACGAATTTTACAAGTAACAAGCGTTGGTTGTGACGGCGCAAAGGCTTTGTGTGCAAAATTATTTGCATGGCAATGTCTATAATGGTAACTACCGCTGCCACCAAATACAGTTGGTAACCGGCGCACATACCAATTGCCGCCGTTGCCCAAATGCCTGCCGCGGTTGTCAGCCCGTGCAAAGATTCGCGGCGGAAGAATATCATTCCTGCGCCCAAAAAGCTTATGCCGGATACTATTTGTGCGGCAACTCTTGCTCCGTCGCCAACGGTTTCCATGGCTTGAGAAATACACGTAAACAAAGCGGCGGCAAGCCCCACGGTAAAGTGAGTTGCCATGCCTGCTTCCTTTTGACGGTAGCTGCGTTCTATACCGATAATGAGACCAAGCAAACCGCCAACGATAACTCTCAATATGTAATCGAGTTGAACAGTCCAATCAATATTCAAAAATTGCAAAGCCGAAATACAGTTCATTTTAATTATTCGTCAAAGCTTTTGCACAAGTTGCAATCGCTTCAACGTATCCTTATATTTTTGGTACTTGCTATTGTAGCATAATCGCAAGTTTATTTCAATAGGAAAAACAAAAAATAATGTATTTTGTTGCAAATAATTAACTCTATTACGCGTTTGCCAATTCAAAAGGTATTCATTAGTGGTTTGTTTGTACATTTTTAGCTGCGGGATATTCGTTTGCCGTTTATTTTCCCTTCGCCTGCAGTGCTACCGTTACAAGTTTGGGCCACTCTTGTTTGATTGCGCAAGTGGTGTGTCTGCACTTTTGTTTTAGCGGTTTTCATGCGATTCTTTCCACTGATTGATGATTTCCATTAGTTTCGATTTGTACACGATTTGGTTTGTTCCGTTTTTTTCTGCGACCACAAAGCAAAACTTGTGATAAACCACTCACCACCAGTTGTTGCCCTTTGCCTTGCCAAGTTCCACAATAAGCGCATCGTATAGTCCTGCCGAAAGCGTCACTCCGTTGTAGCTTCTGTCGGGAAATTCCTCTTGCTTAATTTTTGCGTTGCAACCGTACGAAAATCCGTTTTTGCTCAACACTTCGTTGCCAATGCGTTCAACGTCTGCCAAACGGCTTTGTATTATTTTCGTTGCCGATTTTTTGTCCGTCGCGTTTGCCAAATAGGGCGTAAGGTAATCGACTATTGCCGATTTAACTTGGTACTTTACCGATTGATCGGCATCACTGTTGGAGTTTGCTCTAATATGTATACGCAAAAAGTCGGTGGTTTCTCCTATAGGTGCGGCAAAAATAATTACGAGTATTATTGCAATTACTGCAACGGCAAATAGTATTTGTTTCATTTCCTTCTCCCACTTGTGTTTAATTTGTCAGCATCGTTTTGCAATGATGTATCCGTGTACAGTATTTACGGCTTTGCGTTATCGAAAAACAAAAAAAGTGCAAAATCTTGCGAAATTGCACTTTTTGTGTTGAAAATATCCTGTTTTGCCTTCGTTTAAGCGTTTTACATATTCAGGCAATGACCGTTTGCGCGATGCGTATTAAAAATCAATTTTAAATGCGTATACGGATATGCCGCCGTCGGCAGTGTTGTGTACGTATAAGTTTTTGCCTATTTTTGAACAAATATAGGAGGTCGACCAACCGAGAGAGTCGTCCACTGCAAATTCTATCGTAAAGTAAGAGTTGTTAGTTACTCCGGTATAGTATTCGTTGTTTTGAGTATAGCTTTTTACATAAGCAACAAGCTTGTCAAATTCTTCTCTGCTGTTAATGTACAAATCAAAACCGCCGTTGCCGCCTATTTTTATTTGTTCGTATACGTTAATGGATTTGCTTGCAGTTTCTTTGCCGCTTTCTGTCGTAAATGTGCAGCCGTTGGCGCGCTTGTAGTCGTCGGTAAACATGAATGAAGTGTAAGTGGGGTATTCTTCGCCCGATACGTGCAAGTCGCCGTGAGTGGCATCCACTCCCCACCAATTGCCGTCAACGTAAATTTTGTTCCAAGCGTGTCCCACTCCGCGAGAGGTTCCCGTTACTCTAATGCAGGCAATGTTTTCAATTCTGCACATAATAAGGTATGCTTTAGAAATGCCGTCACACACGGCAATACGGCTGTCAAATACGCCTTCGGCATACCAACTGTTGTATTTGCGCCAATCTCCGGTAAAGGATGATGCCGCAGCGTTGTCGTAACGAACATTGAGTATCAGCCATTCGTATATTGCTCTTGCCTTGTCCAGGTCGGTCATGTCATCGTTGACGATTTTGCGCAAAACGGATTTAGCGTTTTCGTAAATGCGTTCAGCCGCCGATCCGCTTTTGGGCAGAGGTTTTAATCCGCTTTCCAAGGCAAATACAAGCTGATTCGTGTTGTCCACTTCAATGGATTTGTCTACGTTATTGATGGCAAAATTTTCAAATGTGCTATTGCGAGGGTTGGTGTTGTCTATCGTAAAGGCAAATTGATATTGCACGTCGCATTTTTCGCCCTTTTTGTCCACAACGTTTAGTGGGGTGTGGTCGTTGTTTTCACCCAATATCAACGAAATGGGCTGGTAA
>CAYYTD010000023.1:7870-13714 GCA_964474475.1 uncultured Oscillospiraceae bacterium
CTTCGCTGTAACTGTAAGTAATGGAGTCTTTGCCGGGGTATTTGCATGCAGAGTTGAGTTTTTCAATAAAGTTACTCAAATCGCTTTTCGTGGCAAAGTTTAATTTGTAGTCGGCAGGATAACGGAATTTTACGTTGGAATATTTTGAGCCGTTATATACGTTGTAAAAGTTGATGTAATCTATCCAGCGGTAGAGCACCGTTTCGGAAGTCACGTCTACGTAGCCGGATGGTATTTGACTGTTAAAGTAGGTAAAGTAGTCCAAAACGTTGTCGTTTAGCAGGCAGGTCCATTTTGCGTAAAAGTTGGTAGGGCTATTTATCGCAGTGGAAAAGTTTGCCGCAATGGTGCATTCTTCGTCGGTATACCAGCCGTCTATTTCGTATGCACTCATGCCAAAAGCGGATGGATCAACGATGGGGGCAGAAACCGTTCCGCCGATAGGTATAACGGCAGTCAAAGAGGAAAGTTCTTTGCCGCCGGCAATAAAGTGAACTTGTATTTGCGTTGTAAAGTAAGCGTACAAATCGGGGTTTGCAATTACTTGCTCAACCGTGAGGGACTCAATTTTCTTTCCTGCGCCGTTCGGTTGAGTAAACCAACCCACGAACAAATGCCCGCTCTTTTGCAACGGTTGTAGCTTCGTGTCGTTAATAGTAACGTCAAATTTAATCGGGTTGGTATTGGCGCAACCGAGTGTGTCGTAATAACGAACGGTATACGTAATTACGCTGAATTTCGCGTCCACATTGACGTCGGCAGTAACGTTGGCAACGGAAAGAGAGGTGGACAAATAGTCGCTTCCGTACGGGCTGCCGTTTTGATACCATCCCTCAAATTTGTAACCGGGGTTTACCGTCAATTTCACGTTTGCCGTTTTTCCAGTTTCCACGTTAGTGCCTTCTGCAGTAAAGGCATCGGGGTAGTTCGCGGTGATGAGAACGTTGTACGTGCGAGTTTTTTTGCCAAAAACGGCAGTGTAAGTTGCATCTTCGGTAGCTTCTTTCAATGCAGGTTGCCATTCTTGGAAGGGATATTCGTATTGCGCGTCCGGCTGCTTTGTGGGTACGCCGTCGGGATAAACGGGTATTTGCCCGTAAGCACAGTTAACGCTCACCGACGAGTTGTCAACCACGAAGGTTATTTTCAAGCCGTTGGGCTCCCACACGGCAGTTAGGGTAATATCTTTGCTAGCGTTAGGAAGTTTGTCCCAAATATTGCCGTCGGTGTCTTTCCAACCGCCAAATTTGTAACCTTCTTTCGTCGGCGTAGGCAGTTCAACCGATTCTCCCTTGATTGCAGTAATGGTGGTAACGTCGCCGTCGTTTTTTAGCGTTACGACGCATTGCGGCGAAATAAGACTTTGCAAAAAAGAACAACCGGCAAAGCACAGGCAAATGGATGTTAACAAAACACACAGCAACAATAATTTGGTTTTTTGTTTCATGAGCGTCCTCTCAAATGATTCAAGCGTATATTCAAACGGTTTAAGTTTGCACTTTGAGATATTATATCATAAGCGTAGAGATAATAAAAGAGGTTTTTAACTGAAAACCCGAGCAAAAATAGTTCAAAACGAGCAAAATTACAAAAAATTGTTGAAAACATTTGCGTTTGGTGATACTATATAAGCGCAAATGCGGCAAGGGGAACTGCCAAATCGGTTTGTTCTTGTCGGGCGCGGTGCACGTGAGTGCACAAATAAGGTTAAGGAGAAATTTATGACTAATCAAACGACGGCCATCAATGCAGTAAGAATGTTGGCGGTAGACGCAATTGACAAAGCCAAAAGCGGACATCCGGGGATTTGCCTCGGCGCTGCTCCCACACTTACGGAATTGTATTGTAATCATTTAAATACTTGCGTTAAGCATTTAGATTGGATAAATCGCGACAGGTTCGTGTTGTCGGGCGGACACGGCGTTCCCATGTTGTACGGAATGTTGCACTTGATGGGCGCAGGCGTAAGCATTGACGACTTGAAGAATCTCAGGCAGTTGCACAGTATCACTCCGGGGCATCCCGAATTGGGCGTTACCCCCGGCATTGACGTTTCTACCGGACCTTTGGGACAGGGCGTTGCCATGGGTGTCGGCCTTGCCATCGCCGAGAGATTTTTGGCGGCAAAATTCAACAAAGAAGGGTTTGACGTTATCGACCACTACACCTTCGTCACTTGCGGAGACGGCGATTTGCAAGAGGGCGTAACGCAGGAAGCGTTGTCCCTTGCAGGACACCAAAAGTTGAACAAGCTGATTTTGCTGTACGATTCCAACGACGTTCAACTTGACGGCCCCACGAACGCATCTTATACTGAAAACGTCAAGGCAAAGTATCAGGCGATGGGCTTAAAGTATATTTGCGTAAAGGATGGCAACGATGCCAAAGAAATAGGAAAGGCAATTCGCGCGGCAAAAAAGAGCGACAAGCCTACTATAATAGAAATAAAAACTGTCATCGGCTACGGCAGCCCCGTTGCAGGCTCTTGCGAGAGTCACGGTGCTCCTCTGGGCAGTAAAACTGCCGAATTGCGTACCAATCTCGGTTGGCAGTACGCTCCATTTGAAGTGCCCGACGAGGCTTACGACTACATGCGTTCTACGGTGGTCAAGCGCGGCAAAAGGCAGTATAGCAAGTGGAACAAAATGATGAAGGCCTATGCCGAAGCCTATCCCGAACTTGCTGCGGAGTTCCAAGCTGCACTCAAGGGCGAACTCAATTTGAATACGGACATGCAGTACCCCGAAGGCCATTCGGAGGCTACGCGCAAAACCGGCGGACAGGTTTTGAACAAATTGAGCGCGCTTAACTCTACCATAATCGGCGGAAGTGCCGACTTGACCAAGTCGACTTTTGCCAAGGGTGTCGACGGCGACAACACCGCCGAGAACCCTCTTGGGCGCAATATTTGCTTTGGCGTTAGAGAACACGCCATGGGTGCAATAGTAAACGGCATCACCTTGCACGGCATAACCAGAGGATTTTCGGGTGCGTTTTTCGTGTTTAGCGATTACATGAAAGCCTCCGTGCGCCTTGCGGCGTTGATGGGCGTGCCTTCCGTTTATGTTTTCACACACGATTCCATTGCAGTGGGCGAAGACGGCCCCACGCACCAACCTATCGAACAGTTGGCGGCGTTTAGGGCTATGCCCAACTTGAACGTGTTCCGTCCGTGCGATGCTTACGAAACGGAACAATGCTTCCGCCTTGCCTTTGCCGAAAAGCACACTCCAAGTATTATAGTGCTAACAAGACAAAACTTAACCAACGAATCTCACGCCGAACGTACCGTAGAACGCGGTGCGTACATCATCAAGCAAGAAAACGACGCTATGGACATATGTTTGCTTGCAAGCGGCTCGGAAGTTAACCTAGCAATGAAGGTTGCTGCAAGGTTGGAAGAAGAAGGACAAAACGTAAGAGTGGTGTCCATGCCCAACATGAGAGCCTTCGAAATGCAAAATGCAAGGTATCGCACGGTAGTGTTGCCCGTTCGCAACAAAACTATCGCCATCGAAGCTTCTTCGTCTATGGAATGGTACAAATACGCAAGGTACGTTTACAACGTCAACAAATTCGGTGCAAGCGCTCCGGCTGGCGTTTTGTTGAAAGACTACGGATTTGACGAAGAATCTGTATTGGAGTACGCTCGTTCGGTGCTGTAATGCCGTGGTGCTTAAAGGAATTATATATCGGCACGTCGTGCGGTTGTATCCTTTGTTGCGACACTATCGCATTGTGAATGAGTAGCTAATTTAGACTAAAACGGAGTTTGAACCATTTACTTCAGACTCCGTTTTACTAAAAAGCGATGGACTGCCGTCGTGAACTGCTTTTTTGTGTTTTGCGCCGTAATAATATTGTTGCTTGTGGTAACCAGCGAGTGGTTGTCAACGGAAAGCCACTAAAACAGTATATATAAAGAAAAACGAGCAAAGGGAGCAACGCAATCCGCCAACAAGATTAAAAAGCAAAATTGCGAAGTTTTTTACCCCTTCGCAGTACGTAAATATACAAATTGATAACCGATTTGATTAATATTCAAAAACACGTTGACGGCGGAGTGAAAATATTATATAATACTCTAGTACGACGATTGTTGACGTGCAAAGTCGTACAATTAACACGATGATTTTCGGTGCATAAGGTAAAAAGGCGCAAAGCTCGTTGCATGTGGTCGCGCAATGTTTTCAGGCACAGCGGATATGTTTTTTTGAGTATTGCCACTGGATTTCGCACTCAACTATAATATCATTCCCACATTTTGCGCCACAAAATCACCCATATATTTGTCCTCATAGTTAAACGGATATAACAAGCCCCTCCTAAGGGCTAGTTAGAGGTTCGATTCCCCTTGGGGACGCCAAGCTGCCAACAGTAATTGCGTATGAACTTGTATCTGTTGACTGCAAAGATAGCGTAACCTTCATTCATACGAGGGCGATTGTAAAGCGGAGCTTGTTCTCCGCCGCTATACCAATAATTCAGCGTATTATCGCTTGCAAAAACGACCGATTTCTCGGTCGTTTTTTTGCATTTTTCGGCACAAGATATTAATTTTGTCCTTGCCGAAAAACTCGATTTTCGTTAATACCAGTTTCAGCGGCGTTTTCGTCGAGTTGCAGTTCACAATCCGCCCGTTGCCATCACCCTTGTTTGCAAAAAGAAAATTTTTAAAATAATCATACTTTGTATTGCAAAACGGCGTAGCTTGTGATATAGTGTAAGTGAACATTCACTTTTTGTATAGGAGATTACAAATGCGAACAGCAAACACCGACGCACACAACCAAAAGAAAGCCTACATTATGGAGCATGCTTTCGATTGTTATGCCGAGCATGGGCTTGGCAATATTGGCATTCCAGTGTTGGCAAAAGCTTGCGATATGTCGGAAGCCAATCTTTACAGATATTTCAGCTCGCTGGATGAACTCATTATTCAATCCACCGAGCATTGTATGAGCAAAGTGGAAGACGATTTTATGGCAAAGGTTCCGTCAGGACCTAATGAACTGGAAAGTTTTATTGATGAAATTCCGTATTGGACGGCACAACATCACGGTAAAAAATACAGATTGATGTATCAAATTTACACCAACCCAAAATACCGCGAATACGGCAAAAAATTCTTTGACGGTGTAAATAAGCGGTATTCCGAGTATTCCAATAGCTTAGCGGAAAGAATCGGGTTCCCAACAGATGTACTTCGCCCGATGATATTCGTATTCGTTCGTGCCTGCGTTCATTACGCTCTTTACGAAGACGAATTTTATTTGCAGGAGCAATTACGTTTTCTAAAACAAAGTATTGCACTGTTTTACGAAAAATTCAAAACAAAAGCGTAAAGCGCATAAAATAAATAAACCCCAAAAATTCAAAAACGCAAAAGGAATATCCCTCTTGGTAGAGTGCTACATACCCTGCCAAAAATACAAATTACTTGATTGAAAGAAAAAAAACAGTCACTTAAAAGTAAATTGCAAGGAAGGTTTATGATGAAAAAATTTGCAGTGAGTAAACAAAAAGGAATATTTGTAATTATCGCAAGCGTTGTGTTCGTTTTGGCAGTAACGATGCTTTTCCTTGTCGCAGGTTCGGATAGCTTGCAAGCAAACGCCGCCTCGTCGGGTGTTATCGACTACGGCTTTTTTGTTGCTGATAACTTGGTTAAATCGGATAATCTTTCTGGCGAGGGCTGGTCATATGATCCAAAAACGCAAGTGCTTACACTCGGCGAAGAGGGCAAAAGTTATACTTTCAATAGATCCTATAACCACATATACGGTAGTAACCAAGCACATACAATTAATGGAAAATTTGTTAAGTGCAGTTCTATAATTCAAC
>CAYYTD010000024.1:0-13291 GCA_964474475.1 uncultured Oscillospiraceae bacterium
GCACCCATATCGGCAGCTTTGGTGTAAATGCCGCCGCCAACACGGTTGAACAACGCCACTACCGAGCAACCCAAAGAATAACCGGTGATGGTCATGGTGAAGGGGATGAATTCGATACCCTTGAGCAACAAACCATTCGATGCAACGAGGTTTGTGGGTTCCGTTTGCCCCATGCCCAGACCAAACACGAAATAACAAATTAACAAACCGAGCAAGCCGAAACCTGCCACGCACAAGCCCATGACGGAGCCACCGCGGAAGGCGACTTTGAGCGTTTTGCCAAGATCGCGCGTTTCATTGGCACGATTTGCCACGCGTACGTTTGCATAGGTTGCAACCTTCATACCAACGAAGCCTGCTGCCTCGGACATGGCTGCACCGAGAAGGAAGGCAACGCCTACGTACCAGTTGAGCAGAACGCCGAAAAGTACCGTGATGATACCGACGACGATTGCAATCACTTTCATTTCGTACTTGACGAAAGCCTCGGCACCCTCTCGAATGGCAAGAGCAACTTCGGACATCCTTTCGGAGCCTTCTTTCATCTTTTTGACGGCAAGATAGTTGTACAACGTGAAAGCCAACGTTATTACCGCCGCAATAGCTACCGCTATTAGATAGGACAACATAGATTTCCTCCAAAATCCATTTACGAATTTATAGCCGAGCCGCTTGGTGTGGCAGTCTGCGTCCGTTTTGTTAATGTCCGTTAGTTGACGAAACGAATAATAACGCGCCGAAACCCGAACACAAAACGCGCGCCGAAAGCCGCAAGTTAAAACAAGCAGATCGGGGCTATTTCGGGCGTTAAGTATATCACAAGAAATATTTACTTACAATAGGAAAATTCAACAATTTACATACACTTTACTTAAAAAAGCAAATTTTTACTTATAATGACGGATTTTTGAGCAAATAATTTGCAAGATTGCAAAAAAATTATACTCAATTGCAATAATTGCAGTTCACCCCATTTAGAGCCCTGATTATCGGAAAATTGGCATAACATAAATTTGAATAGTCCATACTTTTATCCTTTTAGTGCATATAATTTTGCGACTATGGCAAAGCAGTTGCAAAAGGCGCCTTGCGAAAGTCCAAACAATGGTCTATAAGTAAAAGTTATAGATTGCGCAATATAAAAAGCCCTCGGAAAAACCGAGGGCTTGTGATTGATTAAGTTAACGCCTCTACTGCCGCGGCAGTTTGCAATAACGCTTAAATATTGTGTTACCACATAGACTTTGAAGCGTATTTTTCCCATTGCAAACCAAAATTGCAACGAAAAAAAGAGTTACATTACGTTTTACGCTTAACGAATAACTTGCAACATTAAACTTGCAGTTGCGTGCCGTTTGTTAACAGCGTTGAAAGCTATTTGCAGAGTTCTTCGAGTTCGGCAAGAGTGTCGCGGAAGGACTTTGCAACGATTTCGAAGGGTTCGGCAGTGGCAAGATCGACACCGGCTACGCGAAGTTCGGCAACGGGGTCCATACTTCCGCCAAGGCCAAGGAATTTTTTGTAATTGTTGACTGCACTTTCGCCGTCACGCAAGATTTTTTCGGCAATGCATACGGCGGAGATGATGCCCGTTGCATACTTGTACACATAGAATGCGCGATAGAAGTGAGGAATGCGTGCCCACTCATACTTGATTTCTTCGTTGTGCGTTACGGCATCACCGTAGTACATTTTGTTGAGTTCCAGATACTTTTGGCACATTGCTTCCGTGGTGAGAGGTTCGCCGCGCTCCACCATGTCGTGAGAGATTTGTTCGAATTCGGCAAACATGGTTTGACGGTACATCGTTGTGCGGAGCATATCCAAATAGTATTGCAACAAATACTTCTTGACGTTGACGTCCGTTTCCGTTGCAAGGAGATACTTGAGCAAAAGTACTTCGTTGCAGGTGGATGCTACTTCTGCCACGAAAATTGTGTAGTCTGCCTTGGCAAATGGTTGCGTTTTTTCGCTATAGTAAGTGTGCATGGAGTGGCCCATTTCGTGAGCTATAGTGAAAATGTCGTGAGTTGTCTTTTGGTAGTTGAGCAACATATAAGGGTGAACGCCCGCTACGCCCATGCTGTAAGCGCCTGTACGCTTTGTGGGAGTTTCGTGAACGTCGATCCAGCGGTTGGCAAATGCGTGACGAACAACGTCGAGATAGTCTTCGCCAAGAGGAGCTAAGCCCTTGAGTACTAACTCGCATGCTTCTTCGTACTCGCAGGAAATATCCGCATTTTCAAAAATGGGAACGTACAAATCGTACATGTTGAGAGTTTGAAGTCCCATAAGCTTTTTGCGGAGAGCGATATATCTGTGAAGAGGCTCTAAATTTTGATGAGTGGACTCGATAAGATTGTCGTAAACGGTTTTGTCTACACGCTCGTTGAAAAGTGCCTTTTCCATTGTGGAACCGAACTTGTGAGCTTTGGCGTAGAACCAGTCCTTTTTGACACTGCCCTCGTACAAGCCGGCAATGGTATTGATGACGGAAGTGTAGCCCTTATAATAGGTTTCGAAGGCATCCTTGCGCACCGATTGGTCTGTGTGTTGGAGCAACATGGAATAAGCTCCGTGACCGAGTTGAACTTCTTCGCCGTCGACAGTGATTTTGCCAAACTTGACGTCACCGCTATCCAAGCGATTGAAAACTTCGTGGAATTGATCGGAAAAACTGCCAACGCCTGCAAGCAAGGTTTCTTCTGCCTCGGACAAAATGTGAGGCTTGGATGCAAGCAGGTTTTGAATGGTTACGTCGTAATCGGAAAAATCGGGATCGGCAATTAAGCCTTTTAGGTACTCTTCCGACTGCGAAGACATTTCGGGAGAGACGAACGCCATTGCAGTGTTGTAATCGGTAAGCAAAGAATAAATCCTGCCAAAGCGGGCTTGACGCTCGGGATCTTGGCTGTCTTCGTTGTAGCTCATGGATGCATAGCAATACAACTGTTGCAATTTGAGCTCCAGCTCGTCGCCTTTGCGCAAGAACTCAAGCAAAGTTTGCTTGTTGCCCAGTTTGCCCTTGTAAGAAGTAAGCACGGGGTATTGCTTAGTGAGCTCGGCAAAGCACTCTTCCCACTTTTCGGGGGTGGCAAAAATATCGCCAAGGTTCCATTTGTACTTTTCGGGTATCTCGTTACGATTGGTGTATCCCATAATATGCTCCTTTGTTTTGCACTACCGACGGCTACAGCTGACAGTTGCCGCAAACGTTTGCAAAAAAATAATTTATGGGTAGATTATATAACACTTTTTTCTATTAGTCAACAAAACGAAAGCGCAACCGCAACGAGATTGAAAAGTCAAGCATTAAATAACCGTGTGTCCATCGGCATCGTTGACGACCTTGAAGACGTCTAACTGCTTGCCGCTGATACTATCGACAAAAACGTAGTACTCGTTGCCGTACATTGAGCAATGAATTTGCCATGCGGCGTGCAACATGCCGTTTTTACTGAGCACGCACTTTGTATAGTCGGTAATTGCCGTGCCCTTGACCAAGCCTTTTGCTGCTTGCTCTTGCGTAACGGCGCCGAAAACAGGTGCCGACATGGAGGAATTTGCCAAATATGCTTTGGCATCCATGCCCACAACTTTGCCGTAGCCGTCTACCGCCACTTTGATCATTTGCGGGTAAAGCAAGGTGCCGTCGGCATCAACGGAAACACAGCTGACGTAAGTGCAGCCGTTTTGCGAAATACTAGTCCATACACCGACTACGTCGTAACCCAGCTCTGCGCAAAACCGTTGAGCATGAGCAGCGGCATCTTCTGCCGAAAGTTCCTTTGCTTCGTCAACACCGGCAACGGATGATGCAGTGTACTGCAAAACCTTGCCGCCGACGGTAATTTGGACGTTACCGCCGTCAACCTCGAAAAGATAGCAGCCGCCGTTCGCCTCGCTTTTGCCGACGAAAACACCTTCGCCGAAATGCTCCCCGACTATTTTGCCACATGTCTTGACACCGAGATCGGCACTTGAACGAACTTTGGCGTGAAGAACGCTGTCCGAAAAAGGTCCGTCATAAAGCAATTTGTCGTACTGAAAGGCACGGTTATCCAGTTTGCCGAACTCTCGCGACAGACTGCCAACTCCATCCTTACCGTTGCCGTTAGTCATGAACATGCCACTATCCGACTTGGCGTAATTTTGTAAAAAAGTGCACAAATTGACTGCAACGCCGTCCAAACGAACAAGATCGGCTATCTGTGCATCCGTGAGAGCATTGCCGCCGCTTAAGCTACCGATTAGATAGGTGGCGTAATCTTGCGACTGATTGACAAATTTTTGACAAGCAACGAGTCTATCACTTAACTCTATTGGCAAAATTGAAAGATTTTGCAATGCTGCGTTGGCACAAATAACCGCCTTGGTGAGAGATTCTGCCTGCATTTGCGCATCGGTGCTAACTGCCGCCTTGGTCAAGTTGGCATCGAGATTCTTGATGCCGTCGCATACGGCGTAAAGGGACTGACGATAGGCGTTTTCTTGGGAAATTTTGTAAACGTTTTCGTCGCTAATCGTTGACGAACGGACTCTGCCTAATTCTCTATCGGCATAATACGTTGCAAAGACCGAATAGCCTATTGCCAAAAGGGCAAGGCAAGCAAAGAAGATAATCCAAAAGTTTTTGATTGTTGATTTTTTATTAACCATCGTTACCTCACGAACAGAAAACGTGCTTACCTATTGTGATAAGCTGCGGACGACTCCAAATCCACTTGGAAGTTGCCGTGGCAGGATTGAAATAATACAAGGCTCCGCCGGTGGGATCCCAGCCGTTGAGAGCATCTTGAGCGGCGCGCGTACATTCGTCGTTAGTGCCGAGATTGATTTGCCCGTCCGCAACGCAAGTGAATGCACCGCTTTGGTAAATTACACCGCTAATGGTATTGGGAAAAGACGAAGATGCCACTCTATTGAGCACCACCGCCGCAACCGCGACCTTGCCGGTGTAGCTTTCGCCACGTGCTTCGCCGTAGATGCAACAGGACAGCAAATACAAATCGCTATTGGTGGGTTTGCTTGAACTTGACGAGCTAGATGCAGTGCCTTTGAGGGACACGCCGAGCGCTTTTGCCGTTGCGGAACCTACGATACCATCCGCTACAAGCCCGTTTTTACGCTGAAAGTACTTGACTGCCTCCTTTGTCTGAGAACCGAAAATACCGTCCACAGAGCCTTTGAGATAGCCCCAGCGCTTGAGCTTGGTTTGGATGGCCTTGACCGTTTGCCCGCGAGAGCCTACCTTGATGGTTGCAGCATCCGCCGTGAACGCCGCAAAGGCAACAGCCGACAGCGCAACGAGCAGTAGCAACAACGACACAAGCAAGGCAACCGTGCGTTTTTGTGTGTTTGTCAAATTTTCCTCCTTGGGGCAAAGTTAACGTATTGCCCGTAATTTTGTTTTTGGTAGTATGCGCAACCGTGAAAAAGCTATGCGATAATTAAAAGCAAATTCGCAACAAAAAAAACGCTGCCACATGAGGCAACGAATGGTTGAATTGCAATATTAAACTAAAAACATCTCAAAAACAAACAATATATACAAACCCTTACGGTTAATCGGCTACGGGGACGATGCCGCAAGGAACGCTGTTGCACACGAAGCAACGAAAGCCGTGACTATTCAAAAGATTTGCAACGCCTTCTGCTTGCTGCAAAGAGGCAAAGATTGAAAAGTAGCATGCGCCGCTACCCGTCATGCAAAAGGACAGACCGTTATCTGCTGCAAAACGCAAGAAGGAATCGGCATAGCAATTAACGGACTGCACCGCACTTTGCAAAGCGTTGAAGGGCTTAAAGGAATAAAGGTTTCCGCTTTGTATCAACTCCAAACCATCTGACACGGAAGGAAAGCTTGGCACCAACCTCCTGAAAGACAGCTCGTCGAAAGCCGAATAAGCCTGTGCAGCGGAAATTTGAGCGTCGAAACAAGCGATGACGAAATACAGACAGCAGATTTGTGGGTAAAAAGTAAGGTCGTCACCCTTGCCTTGCATTCGTGCAAAACCGCCTTGCAACATAAAGTTAACGTCGCTACCGACGGAGGCGGCAACGGAAGTAAAAAGTTGACTTGACGGATTGAAGCCGAGCAACTTTGCCGCACAATACAAAAGGGCGGCGGCATCGGCAGAAGAACCGCCCATGCCACCTGCAAAAGGAATATTCTTGGTTATATCCACCGTAAAGCCGCAATGAAAAACTTGCGACAAGCGGCGTGCCGCAATAGTTGCCGTGTTGAGATAGGAAGGAACACCGCTGCAATGAACAACAACGCTTTCGTCGCTGCGCAAATTGACTTCGACAAGATCGAAGCAATTGACGGAAGTGACCAAACCGTCGAGGGCGTGAAATCCGTTTTCCTTGGCTCCTACGCAAAGGGAAAGATTTATTTTTGCATTGGCTTGAACCTTCATAATTACCTTTGCCTAAACCTTGTTGCCTGCCCAACTTGCCTGTGGCAAGCGGCAGAAAGCTTGCGGTTGCAAAACTATTTTATTTGCCGAAATAATTGGCAATTTGCGAAGACGAGGTGCCTAAACTGAAATCGTAACTGAGAACGTTTACGTAAGCCGTGGGTGACTTGCTGTTGCCCGTTTCGTAACCGAAACGATGCCCCCAGCCGCCCTCGTAGTTGAGGTACTCTTGAAAATCTTCGTAGTGGTTGTAAGTATAAAATACGTGACGCTCGGCAGGCTTGGAGATGTACTTGCCTTGACGAATGCGAGAATAGACGATGCGCGCCGTTCCGCGAACGATGCGAGAACCGTTGTTATAGCCGGACAAGCCAACGTCCATTTCGTAATAGGTCGTACTTCCGCCGCAGCCTGAAATGTCGGGAAGTTCCGGCTCGTTGGGGTACCTGTCCGTATCGCCGTAAAACTTGGCGTGATTGAGGCGCAAATACTTGCCCCACGGACTTGCAGCCGAATTTTTGTTATCCTTGTCGGAATCGTAATTTGCAGGAATATTGCCGAAAGCAGTTACGTAAGCAGCGACTTGCTCGGCAGTGACGTAAGCACCACCCTTGTAAACGGTAAATGCTGTGTTGCCGTTAGCATCCAAAACAGTATAAGAATTGCCGCCGTCGGAGTAAGCCTCGTTAGTGTTTTTAAGCAAAGTGCCGTTGTAAGAAGGCTTGTTGGAAGATTCGGTAGGCTTTGTGCTTTGCGTTTGAATACTGCCGGACATGAAATTGTGCAAAGTGCGATAATAGCTGTCCTTGTAGCTAGTTGCCTCGGTGTAGTTGCGGTAGAAGTCGGTTGAAGATACGCCCGAATAGGGATCGGTTTCTTGAACAATAGTTACCGTGACGGGCTGGCTTGTGACGCCGCAAATTTCGCCGACCACTTGAACTTCACCGACGGAAAGGGCGGTGAGAAGGTTGCCTGAAAGCCGAGCATGCTGATTCCCGCTGACGATTTGGTAAGAAATATCTTGCAAACAGCCTTGCGGCAAAGCAATGAAAGAAAATGTGCACGTTTCGTCGACGAAAAGGCTGTCGTCGCTTGCAAAAATTTGAACGCTGTCGGGAATGCTTTCTTGACTAACGAACACCACCGTTACTACGTTGCTGACGACACCCTCGTAAGTTGCGGCAACGGTGACTGTGCCTGCCTCGTTGCCCACGATGCCGTCGGCATCAACAGTGGCATTGCCCGAAAGCACCTTGTAAGTTACGTCCGAAAGTTGCTGACTGGTGAGATTGGTGACACTGAGAGAAACACGACTACCAACAACGGCGGAGGTCTTGTCGGCTTGAAGCTGCAAAGACGTGACGGAACCTGCCTTGACGACCTGCACTACGACCGAGTTGCTATAAACGTTGTTGACGGAGGCTACTACGGTTGCGCTGCCGACGTTGGTACCTGTGAGAATGTTACCATCGATTGCGGCGTTGCCCTGCCCGTCCGTGACGGAAATGACTACATCCGACTGATATTGTGCCGGCGTGACGGATGCCTGCAAAGACATGCTTTCGCCAACAGCAAGTTGTGATTGCGGAGCGGTTAAAGAAATGACGATATTTTGGTCAGTTACCGTGATGACGATTGCATCCGTGGCGTGGTCGCAAGCGGCTGTTATTATTGCAAACCCTTCGGCAATGCCGTGCACTACGCCGTTGATATCGACGGTGGCAACATTTTCGTCATCCGACTTCCACTCGATAGGCGTTTTTCCGTCGGTATCGGCAAACAGCTCGACGTTGTCCCCTATCCCTATGGTGGAATAGTCGCCGTTAATAATTTGGACGTACGTTGCGCCCGACTGCGGCAAAAAATCGCACGCAGACAAAAACAACGTTGCAACGACGAGAAGTATAGCCAAAAACTTGGTTGTTGATTTCATGCGTTAGTTCCTTGTTCCTTTGGCTAAACGAACAAACCAAAGGAAGACGATAATAAGTGGAAAAGTTAGACTAATCTAAACCAAAAACGGACTTGATTAGATTGATCTTGTCGGCAGGGACTTGATCTTTGACGGAATCGATAGCGTTAGACAACTCCGCTTTTTGTTCCGCAGTAAGACTTACGCTGCCGCTATCTAACGTGCTTTCGATAACGGGCAAAATGACGTCGCTATCGGCAAGGCTTTCGATAACTTGCGCTGCCGTTTTGGTTGATTCGCCTTGAGAGTACTTGTACAAATCTTCAAAAATTTCCCCTTCCTTTTGGAAGTTGACTTCGGTGAAATCGACGTTGCTTAAATCAATATCGACGCCGATATCGGCAGAAGAAATTGCCCCTTGAATGATTTTGTTGACGACCTCCTTGGATTCATCGTCAAGATCGGCAGTGATGTCGTCTAACTCTTTGAGCGCGTTCTTGATTTGATCGAAGTCGTTAGCAGTAATGTCGCCGCTGATGTTCAAATCGGACAATTGGGACATTTTGTTGGCAATTTCGATGGTACTCTTTACGCCTTGAATTTGTCCGTTCAACGTTACCGATTTGCCTTCGGCATCTTTGGCGTTTGCAACGGCGTTGAAAACGGGAGAGCCGACTGCAGTGTAAAACTTGCTGATGCCCGAATTGGAATAGTCGATGATGCCCTCGACGGAAGATACGTCGACACCGGTGGAGCTATCCTGAATGGTTTGAACGAGATCGGCAGCGGTGACGAGTGCACCGTTGACGGGAACGATGAGGAAATAGGCAATGAGAACGCCTACGCCTATGCCGAGAAGTCCGCCGAGAAGGGTGCGCTTGGGCTCGTCTTCGGCAGGCTTGCGAACGAATATTTTACAAATGGGATAGACTATTATCCCTGTGGCAAGAGTTGCTGCCAAATACGTCACGGCAAAAGCCAATGCGGAAATGAACGCGGTGACGATGGGCGTGACGACGTCGGCAAGGAATGCCGTTTCGCCTGTGAAATTTGAGACGATGCTCTCTTGCAAGGTTTGCCCGCCAACGTCCATGTTGAGAAGCGTTTCGGTGACGGTACCTTTGAAGCAAAAGGCTAAAATGACGGCAACAACCGCCAAAATGAGCCTTAGCAACGACCTTTTGCCGCCACGAACAAGCCCTACGATGAAACCGACGATCAACGCAATAAAGGTGAACGCCAATACTGCCAATGCAATTGCACTAACCATAATTGTACCTCCATAAAACTATTTGCCGCAAACATGCAGCAAGCTGATTGCCTAACTTTGCCGAAGCCCGACAAAGTTGCTTTGTGTGCACTATTCTCTAAAAAACAATTATTACTTGAAAAGAATTTACCTATTATCCTGCCGTTTGAAAATTATTGCCCACTTGATTGACTTTTATTATCAATTTGCCTTTGCATTGACAGTGTAACGGTGAAAATCTACCGAACACAAACCGAGCTACATCAAAACAAACAAAAAACCGAATCAATTGCGCCATTGCCCTTTGCACTACGCTTGCTGCGACTGCGAAAGTTGGTCATCCGACGGAGAAAGTTCGGCATCCGCACCTTCCTCTGCCAGCCTTTGCAATTCGGCACGCCGTTCGTCCCTCTTGACGGTGGGGAAATAGATAAACATGAAAATGGCGAAGGTGAGTATCCAACTGATTGGGTAAACCCAATAGAGAGTTTGCAAAGAGCGATACCACCGACACATTGTGTACACCCACAAAATGCGGAACAGGCAGCTGCCCGACAAGCTGACTATCATTGCCAAAGCTGACTTGCCCAAGCCGCGCATGACGTTGCTCATTGCATCCATTAAACCACACGTAAAATAGGTGCTTGCAATAATATACAGCCTTAAACAGGCGTATTCCAGCGCGCGCGGATCTTGATCGGAACGAATGAACAAATTGCACAAAGGAACCCTACACAACAATACTATGCCGCCCATTACGGTGCTGACGATGGTTGCCAGCAAAAGGGACTCCCACATGATTTTGCGTATGCGAGCGTAGTTGCCTGCGCCCACGTTTTGACTGACGAACGCCATTGCCGACAAAGACACGGCGTTGGTTGCATTGTAAATGAAACCTTCCAGCTGGCTTGCGATCGTGTTGCCTGCCATGACGACCTTGCCGAAGGAATTGACTGTGGACTGAATGACCACGTTAGACAATGAAAACACACAGCCTTGCAGCCCTGCAGGCAGGCCGATTCTTGCCATGTCGGCAAGCTCGGACTTGTAGATTTTGACGTGTTTCCACTTTAATTTTGCAAAACCGTCTGAACGAGAAAGGGCAATGATTGCCAATACGGAAGAAATTAGTTGCGAAGAAACGGTTGCAATGGCAACGCCCTCGACGTCCTTGTGGAAAACAAGAACGAACAGCAGGTTGAGCCCGACGTTGACCACGCCGCCGATGATCAAATAAACGAGTGGACGGACGGTGTCGCCAACGGCGCGCATGATGGAGGCACAAAAGTTGTACAACATCACCACCGGCATGCCAAGAAAATAAATGCGCATGTACTTGGTGGACATATCGATGACGTCCAAATCGCAATTCATCCAAAGCAAAAAGGTTTTGGCAAATATTACGCCGACAACGGCCAGGAATACACCGATAATGAGGCTGATAAGCACCGACATGCCGACGATTTTGTGTGCGCGCTCTTGATCGTTGGAACCGACGCAACGAGCAATGAGCACGTTGGCGCCAACGGACAAGCCGACGAACAAACCGATGATTAAATTGATGAGAGAGGAGGTTGCACCGACTGCCGCGACGGCATCGTTACTGACAAATTTGCCGAGAACGATGATATCTGCCATGTTAAAGGTAAGCTGCAATACGTTGGTTAAGAGCAAAGGCAACGCATAGCGTACTAACTTTTTGAACAGCGGCCCGCTGCACATATCCATTTCGAACTTTGACATTACTACACCGTTATTTTAAAATCATTCGGAGCCAAAATACGTCGTTAAACCATTTACACTACCTGATTGATTAAAAACTTTACTAAAATACATTTTTTGCTAACTAAAACGACGAACAATCTTTACCGTTAAGTTTCATACTACAATAACCTTGTTTTAGATTGCAAACACATAGCAACGATAAACTCTTAATGCTTAATAAACTTATCGTATAAATTATAATATCAATTTTCGGCAAAAAAGTAAATAGAAATATCGGATATAATGCAAAATACCTGCAAACAAAAAAGAGAAGCTCGGAAAACCGAACTTCTCTTTTTGTGAATAAAACTATAAAAACCTTATTACACCGTTTGCCCGAAAGCAAAGACGTCATCTTAGAGCTGCTCGACGGAGCCGATTGCAATGCGTTCGGTTGTGTCGGCATCGAACAAAATGACGCTATTGCCGACGATTTGGAAAGTGATTTCCTGATTGGTTGCATAGTCGATACTTCCGAACACGACAGCCGTGATAATTTCCTCACCGACAGAAAGCTTGACGGTGGTTTCCATGCCTGAAGGCAGCGTTGCATAGACCTGGCTGGCGAGAGTGCCTTGTTCGACGCGAATAAACTCCGGACGAACGCCCACAACCACTTTTTTGTTCTCTTCGAGATGCAAGCCCTCTCCCTTGAAAAGGAAGCGTGCGCCCAACATGTTGATAACCACGCTGCCCTCTTGGCTCGGCGTTGCCTCGGCGTGAATGAAGTTCATTGTGGGATTGCCGACGAAATCGGCAACGAACAAGTTTGCGGGCTTGTTGTAAACTTCAAGCGGGGGAGCGTACTGTTGAAGAATGCCTTCACTCATGAGGCATACCTTGGTGGCAAGCGTCATGGCTTCCAACTGATCGTGCGTGACGTAGACGAAGGTACTATCCGTATCGACGTGCAAACGCTTGAGCTCGGTGCGCATTTCCAAACGCAATTTTGCATCCAAGTTACTGAGAGGCTCGTCCATGAACAAAACCTTGGGGCTAGGGGCAAGGGTACGTGCTATTGCTACACGTTGTTGCTGGCCGCCTGACAATTCGGAAGGATAACGCTTTTCGAACTGCTCTATTTTGAGCATTTTGAGCATTTCGGCAACGCGTGCCTTGACGTCTTCCTTTTTCCACTTTAAATTTTCTAACCCGAAAGCAATGTTTTGATAGACCGTCATGTGCGGCCACAAAGCGTAGTTTTGGAACAAGAAACCTATGTCGCGCTTGGCAGGGGACAAATTGATGCCCTCTTCTGAATCGAACACGACGGTGTCGCCGATGGTGATACGCCCTTCCGTTGGCGTTTCTAACCCTGCAATCATGCGCAAAGTAGTAGTTTTGCCGCAGCCGGACGGACCGAGCAAGGTGATGAAGTCGCGATCTTCGATGACCATGTTGAGATTGTCGACCGCGACGAATTTGTCGAATTTTTTTGTTACGTTTTCTAATATGATCCTTGGCATGATATTAACCTCCTACGCCCTTGTCGATACTTGCGCCGGTAACTTTGTTGACGACGAATTGAATTACCAACACTACGATGATGATCAATAAGTTGATTCCGTTTGCCGTTTGCGTTAACCCGGTGCGGCTATACTCCGACAATACCGTGGTAAGCAAAGTTTCGTGGCTGGCAGTGAGCAATACGAACAAAGTCATTTCCCGCATGCAAGAGATGAACGGGAGCAAATAACCGCTCATGAAGCTTGCCTTTTGAATGGGGAAAAGCACTTTGAGCATACGCTTCCACCACGGAATGCCTATGACTATTGCCGCCTCTTCGATTTCGCCGGAAAGCTGCAACATTGCGCTTGTGCCCGTACGAGAGGCGAAGGGCATGAATTTGATGGAGCCGACCAAAATGAGCAGGAAAGTTGTGCCCTGCAACCAAGTAAATCCTTCCGTTAACGACAATGCAAGATACACAGCGCCGAAACTCAT
>CAYYTD010000024.1:13301-13645 GCA_964474475.1 uncultured Oscillospiraceae bacterium
CAAGGTTGGATACCCACGTGGCAAGCTTGCTACCACGCTTGCGGGCAACAGCGTAACCGATGAGGATACCGAAGGTTCCTGCTACGAATGCCGACATGAGGGACACCAAAAGTGACCTGCCGAGTGCCTTCCACATGGTTGTGCTTGCAAGCAAACCGACTGTGTCGCCCTTGACGCTGCCCTCGGTAAGCTCGGACGAAATCCAATACTTTAACGTAAACGAGGAATAGCTGCCGCTCGTTTCGAGAAGGCTTTCGAGTGCGAAAGAAACCAGCGGAACGATTGCAAAGAAGGCAATGATAATGACCATGATGACGGCAACGGGTATACGTGCCTTGCCGAGC
>CAYYTD010000025.1:0-618 GCA_964474475.1 uncultured Oscillospiraceae bacterium
TCGCTACGACGACTTTGCCCGTTATCTCAACGGCAGGGGTTACGTAGTAGTCATGAACGACCACCGCGGTCACGGCCTCACGGCACAAAAGGACAGTTTGGGCTACGAAGATGGGGACATGTGGACTAACAACGTCAACGACCAACTGTTTCTCATCGACTATTGCCACAAGCAGTACGGTTTGCCAGTGTTCATGATGGGGCACAGTTACGGCAGTTTCGTCACGCAAGCAGTGGTGGCAGCCCATCCGCAAGTCAATGGCTATGTGCTCGTCGGCTCCAACTACATCAAGGGCATCAGTTACGATTTTTGCCGCATGGTGGCAAAAAGCATGTGCCGCAACAAGGGCGGCAGATATCCCGCCACAACCATCGTCAATTTGTCCTTCGGCATGTACGAAAAAAAGATCCCCGGCAAAAACAATTGGCTCAACCGCGATGCCGAACAGGTTGCCAAGTACGGTGCCGATCCATTTTGTAGCTACGTTTGCTCGGCAAATTTCTATCGTACTTTCATGAATGGTATCAAACCCCTTTATAGTAAGCAAAACGTGTCGCAAATGCACGGCGATCCCGTCCTGCTCGTAGCAGGCAGCAACGATCCCGTCGGCGAGTACGG
>CAYYTD010000025.1:628-13571 GCA_964474475.1 uncultured Oscillospiraceae bacterium
ATTGTACAATTTCTACAAAAACAAGGCCAAAATTGCCGACGTAACCATGCACCTTTACGAAGGCGCTCGCCACGAAATTCTCAACGAAATCAACAAGGACGAAGTCTACGCCGACGTCGCCAACTGGCTGGATTCCCACCTGTAAAAGTATTTTTATGGCAGTCTAAATTGCCGTCCGTTCGGAACCGCCGCAGCAAAGATTGTCGTTGCTTTAACGACAGCCGTAATAGCCTTGAATTCTTCACCAACGGCAATTTGTTCACGCACCAACCTTGGTGCGTTAGAAAGGCTATTCGACAGCCGCTTGTAAATTTTTTTTGTTTATTCAAGTCCCATTGCTTGTAATTTTTTTTGTTTATGCACGTCCCCTTGCTTGCCGCAATGCGGCAAGCAAGGGGGCTTTTTTCGTCGCATTTAGTCCTTTTCGTTTGCACTTTTGCCTTTTTTTTGTTTTGTTTTCCGCTTTCGTTGCTTTGTGTCGCTTTTCTTCCCTTTTTCTCCATTTTTGTATTGATTGCAAAACGGGGACTTTTTTCTTTTCCTAGCCCTTTCCCCGTTCAAATATACTTTTCGGCATCACTTGCAATTTGCATTTAGTTATGATATAATATAATGTAACTAACTATCGTCTTGTTGCCTTTGCACCTTTTCCTTGCAAAGTGGTGGGCAAATGCGGCAAGTCACCCCTGTTCAACGGAGGAAAACACAGTGAATCAATCTTACGAAGCAAAAGACATACAGGTATTAGAGGGTTTAGATGCCGTCCGTATGCGTCCGGGCATGTACATCGGCACCACCGGTTCCAAGGGGCTTCATCACCTGCTTTGGGAAATTGTCGACAACGCCGTCGACGAAGCCACCAACGGCTTTGCCGATCACATCACCATTACTCTGCACAAAGATAACAGTGTCACCGTTACGGACAACGGCAGGGGCATTCCCGTCGACGTACATCCGCAACTGGGCATCAGCGGTGTCGAAGTAGTCTTCACGCAGTTGCACGCAGGCGGCAAGTTCAACAACGACAACTACGCCTATTCGGGCGGCTTGCACGGCGTAGGCGCATCCGTCACCAACGCCTTGTCGGAGTGGCTCACCGTTCAAGTATGCAAAAACGGCAAAGTGTACCGTCAGCGTTTCCACAGCCCGTGGGACGAATCTCACGGCAAGGTGCTCAGCGGCATTCCTGTCGATTCGCTAACGGAAACGGGCACCACCAAGGAGCACGGCTCATCCATCAGCTTTTTGCCGGATAGCCGCGTGTTCAAGAGCATTCAAATGGATTACGGAGTAATTCAAAAGCGTATCAAAGAGCTGGCTTTTCTCAACAAGGGCATCAAGTTCGAGCTTACGGACGAGCGCATCGGCGACGACGACGGCAACGAAATGCACGAAGTCTTTTGTTACGAGGGCGGCTTGATTGATTTCGTCAAGTACCTCAACGAAAACAAAGCTCCGCTGCACATCAGCCCCCTTTATTGGAAGGGCAAAAACGAAACTTTGGAACTGGAGTTTTCCTTCCAGTACACCTCAAATTACACGGAAAATTTCATTTCTTACGTAAATAATATCCCCACCGGAGAGGGCGGCATGCACGAAACGGGCGTCAAGACGGCAATGACCAAGGTCATGAACGACTACGCACGCTCCAAAAACCTGCTCAAACCCAAGGAAGATAACCTGCTGGGCGAAGACTTCCGCGAAGGTATCACGCTGGTCATGTCCGTCAAGATGGCAAACGTGCAGTTCGAGGGACAAACCAAAACCAAGCTGGGCAACGTCGAGGCGCGTATCGCATGCGAAGCACTTGCAACGCAGGCGTTTACGGAACTGCTTGCGGCAAGCAGTAGCACGGCAGAAGTCATTATCAAAAAGTCCATTGCATCGTCAAAGGTAAGGGAAGCGGCACGCAAGGCAAAGGAAGTCACAAGGCAAAAGAACAGCATTTTCAATTCCACGCTGGTGGGCAAGCTGGCAAGTTGCACGGGCAGGGATGCCTCCAAAAACGAGCTTTTCATCGTCGAGGGCGATTCGGCAGGTGGCAGCGCCAAGCAGGCACGTAACCGCCGTTTCCAAGCCATTTTGCCACTGCGCGGCAAGCCGCTCAATGCCGAGCGTAAACGTATCGACCAAGTACTTGCCAACGAAGAAATTCGCTCCCTCATCTCCGCTTTGGATACGGGCATAGGGGAAGAAGACTTCAATATTCAAGATTTGAAGTATGATAAGATTATCATTTTGTCCGATGCCGACCAAGACGGCGCACACATCAGGGCAATATTGCTTACGTTTTTCTTCCGCTACATGAGGGAACTCATCACGGAAGGCCACGTGTACATCGGCATGCCCCCGCTGTACAAAATTTCCAAAAAGGACAAGGTTCGTTACGCCTACGACGACTACGAACTGCAAGAAGCCGTTTCGGAGTTCGGCAAGGGGTACGATTTGCAACGCTACAAGGGCTTGGGCGAAATGAACGCCGAGCAGCTTTGGGAAACCACCATGAATCCGGAAACTCGCACCCTCATGCGTGTCACTATCGAAAATATCTCCGAGGCGGAACGCATGGTAACCACCCTCATGGGCGATCAAATCGATGCACGCAAGGCGTACATCACGGAAAACGCCGATTTCAACAAGGACAAGGACGCCGTTTTCGAAGAACTCTTGTAACCACTGCGGCAAATGCGGCACTTGCAAATGCGGCAAGCAACTTGCGGTAGCGGCTTGCGGTAATAGCCACAAGCGGCACGGTTGCAGGCAGGATGGCAACGGCATTGCAATAGTGCAGTTGCCTGCGGCGTTGCCTTTGTGGATAACCACGGTAGCAACGCTTGCAAGTTTTTCGCAGATATAAAGGCAATTTTACAATTCGCCGGCAGCACTTTTGTAATTCGTTAGTAGCACTTTAGTAAAAGGATTTTTTAACAAGGTAAAACAGTATGAAACAGCTTGATATATTCGATTTGGAACACAGCGACGTAGAAAAAATGGAGGACGGCACCAATCTGCTCACCAAGCCGATGGAAACGGTCATGCACGAATCCATGATGCCTTACGCCGAGCACGTCATTTTAGACCGTGCTCTTCCCCGTGTCGAAGACGGGCTCAAACCCGTCCAAAGGCGCATTTTGTATTCCATGTACGAGCAAAACAACCTGCCGGACAAGCCCACACGCAAGTCGGCGCGTATCGTCGGCGACTGCATGGGTAGGTACCATCCCCACGGCGACAGTTCCATCTACGATGCCATGGTGCGTATGGCGCAACCCTTTTCCATGAACGTTCCCCTCATCATCGGTCAGGGTAACTTCGGCAACATCGACGGCGACTCTGCCGCCGCCATGCGTTACACGGAAGCCAAGCTTTCGCCCATTGCCGTCGAACTTCTCCGCGACATCGAAAAGAACACCGTTCACTGGTCGCGCAACTTCGACGATACCACCAAGGAGCCGGACATGCTTCCGGGCAGATTCCCCAACTTGCTCGTCAACGGCGCCACGGGTATTGCGGTAGGCTTGGCAACCAACATTCCCCCTCACAACTTTTGCGAAGTCATCGAGGGTACCATTGCTTATATAGAGAATAAGAATATTTCCTTGCAGGCAATGATGAAGATCATCAAGGGGCCCGATTTCCCCACCGGCGGATATATTATTCCTGGCGACGGGCTCAAGCAGGCTTACGAAACGGGCAAGGGCAAGATTATCATTCGCGCCAAAATGCACGTCGAGGTTGCTCCCGGCGATAGGCGCAACATCGTCATTACGGAAATTCCTTACGGCGTCAACAAGGCGGATATGCTCATGAAGATAGCGGCGTTAAAGGACGAAAAAAAGGAAATTTTCGCAGGCATATCGGATATCATCGACGAAAGCGACAAGGAAGGTATGCGCGCCGTCATCAAGCTCAAAAAAGATTGCGACGTCAACAAAACCATTCAAATGTTGTTCAAGTATTCGCAGCTGGAAATGAGCTACGGTATCAACATGGTAGCCATTGCGGACGGCAAACCGCAACTCATGGGGCTGCTGGATATCATCGCTTACTACGTTGCTTACCAGCGTGAAGTCATTCTCAAACGCAGCAAGTTTGAGCTGGACGAAGCCAAGGAAAGGGAACACATCGTCAAGGGACTTGTAATTGCCGTCACCAATATCGACGAAGTCATCAAAATTATCAAAAACGCCTCTTCCACGTCGGATGCCAAGAGTAAGTTGCGTGTCACCTTCGATTTGTCCGATAGGCAAGCACAGGCAATTTTAGATTTGCGCCTTGCACGCATTACCAAGTTGGAGGTCAGCAAGCTGCAAACGGAGCTTGCCGAGCTGGAGCGTACCATTGCAAGGCTTACGGTTATTATCAATTCCAAAAGAGAGCAAATGGAGCTTATCAAAACGGAGCTCGGCGCTCTCAAGCGTAATTACAAGGTGGCTCGTCGCAGCGAAATGTGCAAGGACGAGTCTGCCGCCGTCATTCCCAGCGAAACGGACGAAAAGCCCGTCGAAAACGTAGTGGTGGCAATCGCGGCAGATTACACCATCAAGCGTATTCCCGTCAAAAATTTCAACTTGTCCAACAAGGATGCCATCGGCGCAAGCTCGTCGGAAATTCTCACCCACGCCATCGAAACTCGGACGGATTCCACCGTCATGTTCTTCAGCAATTTGGGCAACTGTTACAAGACTAATGTCGGCAATTTGCCTGAGGTCAAGTACAGGGATAGCGGCCACACCCTTTCCCAAACCTTTGGCGAAGCGCACAAGGGCGAAGTGCCCGTTGCGGTGTTTGCATTGCCCAAGGACGGCGAAGTCAAGGGGCAACTGCTCTTCTTCACAAGGCAAGGTCTTGTCAAGCGGTCGGAGTGGAGCGAGTATCAACTTCTCAAAAACGCCTTCCAAGGCTACAAGGGCAAGGAAGGCGACGAAGTCTTCAAGGTGGAATGCTTGCAGGATAACACGGAAATTTTCTACGTCACCAATCGCGGCGGATGTACCCGCTTCGACGTGGACGAAATTCCTCTCCAAGGCAGGGTAGCAGGCGGCGTGTACAGTATCAAGCTTGCCGAAGACGAACGCATCGTGTTCGCAGGTCAAGTACAAAGCGGCAAGGGCGAAATTCTCATGGTTACGGACAAGGGCTTCCTCAAGCGCCTTCCCGTCAAGGAAATCACCAAGCACGGCCGCAACTGTAAGGGCGCCAAGGGCACGGAGTTCGGCAACAACGGCACTTCACTGGTGTTTGCAAGCTACGTCAACGGCGAGCATTACAAAATTGCCGTCATGGATAGGGCAAATACCTATGTAATCGACACGGCAGATGTTTCCGTGGAAAACAAAAACCACAAGGGCAAGCTTCCCAAGGGCAAGCGTGGCGGTATCGCCGTCGAAAAGGTCATTCGCTTCCGCTACTCGGCAGACAAGGTTTAGCAGTCGGCATCGAGCCAAATTGCCATCTGCCAACGGAACCGTTGCAATGTTTAGTCGTTTTTTCAAGTTTCGTTCAGCTTTTCCCTTTCGTGGGTTGCTTTTGTTGCAAAACGGGGCATAATATGGTAACATACGGTCAAGGCAAGTACCGTTTGCAATGGGCAGACGGGCATTGCCAAACCTTTCGGAGGTAATGTATGAAAATGAACAACGCCGCAATGCGCGGCTTATCCAAAAAAGTCAACGGCGGCTCCATGGACGTTCAGTCCACACCCGCCACACACGCAGGCATCGGCTTCAAATCGCTGTATTTCGGGCTGATCACCGTCGTCACGCTGGTCACGTCCTACGTGTTGTTTTACAAGTTTCTAAACGTCGGCAACGAGGAGGCTTTGTCCACCCTTCTTTTGCTTGCAGGGCTTTCCGGCTTGCCAATGTTCATTTTGTCCCTCGTCATTTCCTTTGCACCGGGCACCGTCAAGGTATGCGGCACGCTGTATTGCATTTTGCAAGGTCTGTTCCTCAGCGTACTCGTCGCCCTTGTCGATTTAGCTTTGCCGGGCGTATCCCTTGCGGCAGTACTCGGCACGGCAGTTTTGGTGGTCGTCGCTCTTCTTTTTAGCCGCGTGTTGGGCGCCAAGGTATCCAGCAAGCTCACCCTCGGTTTAATGACGGTGGTTTGCACCCTTGCCCTCACCGAAGGCATTTTGTGGATTTTGTCCCTGTGCGGCGTTTACGCTTTCGGCGCATTGTGGTGGATTCAGCTCATCGCTTGCGGCGTATGCATCATTTGGGGCACCGTCATGCTCATGGCAGATTTCCAAACGGCAGAGAACATGGTCAACCGCGGCGTGGACAAAAAGTTCGAGTGGAACGTCGGTTTCGCTATTATCACAACTGTGGTGTATGTGTATATCAACGTTTTGGAACTCATCATTCGCCTCATGCTCATCTTCGGCAGACACAGCGACTAATTTTAATGCGGATATTAAATCCCATTTTTCAAGTTGCATGTTACGGGCAGCATTCCCAAATGCACCGTAGGCACAACGCTACAATGGGATCCCCCCCCCAATCCAAATCAAATAACTTACGTAATGACAAAAAAAGGCAAGTTCCCCTTGCCTTTTTGTTTTTAATTGTTATCATTTATCGGCGGTCAATTCCGCCCAACGCTTTCAACCTGCAAGTTGCAATCGGCACACACAAACGAACGGCACCTCCAACGCCCAACTGCGGCTTTCTTCAAGTCAAATAGAATTACATATATAGTAGTGAAAAAAAGGCAAGCCCCCTTGCCTTTTTTGTTTGCCTTTTAGTTGCCTTGCCTTGCGCCAACTTGCTTTATTTTCCTTTGTCCCTTTTGTTTTGGTATTTTTTCTTCGTGGCAATTCCACCGCGAAGGTATCTTTCCTCCCAATTCAGTTTCAGCACTTCGGCAACCTGTTCTTGCAGCACGGGATTTTCCTCCGCCAGTCGCACTGTCAAGTCCTTGTGCGCCGTCGATTTGCTCACGCAAAAGGCTTTTGCCGCCTCACGCACCGTGCAACGCTTTTCAATTACCCAATTCGCCTCGCTCACCGCTCTTTCGGCAATGTAATCTTTCAATTTTTTCTCCGCTTGCAATAATATATTGTCCTTCCTGCGCTTATTATGCCGCCACGCCGCCATTATTGCCTTGCAAAATATTCTCCGTCGGTGTATAATAGGTTTACAAAGAACTTCAACCGCCCTGCTCCCTTTGCTCAAAGGTCAATTTCAAAGGGCAATTTTCGTTGCGTTTCACGGCAAAGTGCCTTTTGTTTGGAGCAACGGCGTTTGTTCGGTCAAACGATTTTTCACAATGCAGTGGTGCTTGCTCGGCAAAACGGCTTTCAACTATGCAACGGCTTTTGTTTGGCAAAACGGTTTTCGCAACAAAGCACCTTTTACTCGGCAAAGTAGGCAGGTCACGCCGCCCGCAAAGGGCAATTTTTTTTCGGAGGTCACACCCTTATGGCAGAAGCCAAGCTTTCCATCGACAAATGTCCCTATTGTGGCAGCGACGAATTAGTCGATGCCGAAGTTTTCACACGTGGCGGTTTGCAAGTCGGCACGAGCAGACGAACCACAACCCCAGTAAGAATGTGGGTATGTCGCAACTGCGGCAGCGTGGTGCACGCCTTTGTCGAAGATCCCGAAATGATGTTCCCGCGCCGCCAACGCAAAAAGAAAAAGTCCAAGTAGCGCCACCGCAACGCCCTTTTGGTGCTACTTCCCAATCGCAACAGCACTCGATAGCGGCAAAATAATCTCGGCGTTAACCGTTTTTTATCGTTGCCGCCAACCTTTCCGCCTTTTTTACAGGCATTTTCGGTTTGTTTCTCGCAGGCGTTTTGGTGTGCTTTTCGAGTGCGTTTCCGCCTTCCACCCTTCCATTTTGAGCCTTTTTCGGGCGTTTGCACTTCAAGTCATTCGTCAATCGCAAGGTCATTTTTTTCGGCATCGGCTTTGCCTTTTCACAGGCGTTTTCGGTTGATTTGTTCAATTTTAGCAAAATAATTCCGCTGCGTTTATGCAGCGGTGGAGGATAGTAATTAACATGTCAGATTGTACTCACGATTGCAGCAATTGCAGCCAAGCTTGCGACGAGCGTCAGCAAAGCACGGTTGCCCAACTAAATCCCGCGTCCACGGTGCGCAAGGTCATCGGCGTTGTCAGCGGAAAGGGCGGCGTAGGCAAGAGCCTTGTCACTTCCCTGCTTGCCTCGGCACTTCAACGCAAGGGCTATTCCACGGCGGTATTAGATGCCGACGTAACAGGCCCTAGCATACCGCAAGCCTTTGGCGTTCACAGCAAGGCCTATGCCGACGAAGTTGGCATTTTGCCGGCGTACGCCCCCAACGGCACGCAAATCATGTCCGTCAACCTCATGTTGGCAAACGAAACGGATCCCGTCGTGTGGCGCGGTCCCGTCATTGCAGGCGCCGTCACGCAGTTTTGGACGGACGTAGTGTGGACGGACGTCGACTTCATGTTTGTCGATATGCCCCCGGGAACGGGCGACGTGCCTCTCACAGTGTTCCAGTCGCTCCCGGTGGATGGCATCGTGGTGGTCACCTCTCCGCAACAGCTTGTCGAAATGATCGTCGGCAAGGCCGTCAAGATGGCAGGTCTGCTGGATATCCCCGTGCTCGGTCTTGTGGAAAACATGTCCTACTTTACTTGCGATTCCTGCTGCAAGAGGCACAGCATCTTCGGCGAAGGCAAGGCGGATAGTTTTGCTGCAAATAACGGCATCGACGTGGTATGTCGCATGCCCATTTCACCGCAGTACGCCGACCTTTGCGACCAAGGCAGGATTTTCGCCGCCGACGTCTCCCCCTTGAACGACCTCGTCGCCGTGCTGGAAGGCATGCTCACCAAAGAAAACTAGTTTCAAGACGAGCTAATTGCCAAGCAAAACTAATTTCAGTATCAAGCGCAACTAATTTTCCGCCGTTCTGGCTTTTGCGTGGCGTTTTACGGAAAATATGCGCTTGCCAATGGCTCTTTCCTTGTCCAAGCGCCGTCGCATTCATCAGCCATTACGGCTACAAATTGATTTGTTGTTTTTGCGGCTACTAATTTAAGATTATCAAAGCACAAAAAAAGGCGAAACCCGTGTGGTTTCGCCTTTTCAATTATCGTTCTTTTTTTGTTCGTCGTTTGCGTTTGTAATGGTGCGGAGCGCCCTCTTTGCGTTCGCTCCGTCATTTATCTTTTCGAGCAAAAAATATCTTCCAAAGTCGGCATTGCCCAGTTGTTTTTGGGGCACAAGCTTTCAATCTCGTTCACGATTTCGGCAATTTTCGCCCCCACTTTGCGAATTTCTTGGCAAGCGTCGGCTTTGCTTTCGGCATTTTTTTCCTGCCGCGCGGCAACTTCCCGCCTTTCCGCATCTTCCACAAGCTCGTCAAGTTTTTGCACCAACAAAGATATCCTTTCCAGTTGCTTGCTTTCGTAGTCGCAACTTGCGCCAATGCGGCTTTTCCCTTCACGCAGGGCAAGCAATTTGCTTGCAAAGTTCTCTGCCGACGGCAACGCACTCACACGGCAAATTTTGCGCAACACGGTGTTTTCCGTCAGCACCTTTTTGCAGTAGTCCTCCAAGAAAACCTGTTTAAGGGCGTGCAGTTCCTTTTCGCAAAATACTCCCTTTTCAACGAAGGTTTTCACGTGTTGCGGTTTGGTAATCGCACGGGAAATTTCCTTCACGCTTTGCGGCAAGGTCAAGTTGCGTTTTTCCGCCTCTTCCTGCCAAGATGCAGAGTAGTTGTCGCCGTTGTAAATTATTTTGCCGTGTTTTTCCATCACCGATGCAATCAATGCGTTAATCTCGGCAAAAAGGTCGTCGGCTTTTTCCAGCCTGTCGGCAAATTCCGTCAAGCTTTGCGCCACTGCGGTGTTTATCACCGTATTCACATCGGCAATGTTGGCAGATGAGCCTACGGCACGGAATTCAAATTTGTTTTGGCAAAAGGCCACGGGAGATGTTCTGTTGCGGTCGCTTGCCTCGGTTGCAACGTTTTTCAGGTCGTCTTTGCCAATCACAAAACTGCCGCTGGCAATTTTTTCAAAAACGGATAGCAAATTGTCCCCCAAAAATACCGATATAGTTTTCGGCGGAGCCTCGTTTCCTCCCATGCGCAGCTCGTTGCCGGCGGAAAAGGTGGAGTAAAGCAGCAAATCCCGCCTTTCGTCCACTGCTTGTATCACGGCGGCAATCATCAGTAGGAATAGTGCGTTGCTCGTCACGTCGTCACCCTTTTCCAACAGGTTCTTGCCCGATTCCGTCGCAACGGACCAGTTGTTGTGTTTGCCGCTGCCGTTCACCCCGGCAAAGGGCTTTTCGGCAAGCACACACACAAAGCCGTGCCGTTCGGCAGTGCGTTTCAGCACGTCGGTAATTATCAAGTTTTGGTCGCAGGCAAGTGATGCCGCGGCGTAGCAGGGTGCCAACTCGTACTGGCAGGGCGCCACCTCGTTGTGTTGAGTTTTCGCAACTATGCCAAGTTTAATCAGCTGACGGTTCACCTCTTGCATGTAGTTGCACACGTCGTCTTTCAACGCGCCGTAGTAGTGGTAGTCCGTCACTTGCGCTTTTCCCACAAGGGTACGCCCCGTTGCGGCAAGGTCAAGCCTTTGGTAGTAGGTTTTTTCGTCAATCAAAAAGTACTCTTGCTCGGCACCCACCAAAGGGACGGTTTTTTCGTCGGCAATGCCAAGCAGACGGAGCACTCGCCTAACGGCATGGTCAAGGGCAAAGCAACTTTTGCGTAGGGGCGTTCTTTTGTCCAACGCATCGCCGTAGGGGCTGGCAAAGGAGGACGGCACGTACAAGCAGCCGTCTTTCACAAAGCAGTAAGAGGTTTCGTCCCACTTGGCAACGCCCCTTGCTTCAAATGTTTCTCTCATTCCGCCGTGAGGAAAGCTGGATGCATCCCCTTCGCCCACCGTCAACTGCTTTGCGCCAAATTTAATGCTTGCACTTTGGTGGCCGTTCAGGCAAAAGAAGTTTTCTTGCTTTTCCGCCGCAATGCCGTTTAGGGGTTGAAACCACAACGCGTACCTGTCCGCACCCCGCTCCAACGCCCATTTCAGCAACTTTTTTGCAAAAAGGTTTGTTTCGTCGGTAGTCAGCGGAGTTCCGCACCTAATTTTGGCGTAAATTTTTCTCGGCAACGCCCTTTTCATTTTTTTGTCGTCAAATAGGTCAACGGCAAATAGCTTTTCGTACATGCTTTCCCTCTTTATAGGTAATTATATGATTTCTTTTTTGCTTTTGTTTGTGTACGGGCAATTTTTTATCGATTGTGTGCAAGGCAAGGTCGATTTTTTCAAATCGCTTGTTTACATGGCGGCAATGGCTGCAAATGTCTTTTTTTGTTTGCTGCATTTTTGCTTGTCAATGCTACGCATACCGTTCGGCAATGTAATTTCGTTGCGCGGTGTAATTTGCCTCACCGTCGCAACTCAATCGTGCAGTTTGGCGGTGTAAGCGGTGCAGTCACCCGCGACTGCAACTTTTCTGCTTACATGGCGTAATTCTTAAAGTAGTTTTGCACCAGCACGAAGGGCGTGCCCTTGTCGCCGCTGCCGCTGGTCAAGTCGCACAAGCTTGCAAGTAGGTCGGTCAGTTGGCGTGGTGTAGTTCCTTGGCTAACGATGTTCCCCACCAAGTCGGCAGATTTGTGCGCAATGTACTCCTTCATGGCGTCCACCGCTTGGCTGCCGCTCAGTTGGCTCAGGTCGTTGTCCGCCACGTATTTCAGCTTAATTTCGTTGGGCTTTCCGCGCAAACCTTCGGTAAAGGCAGGTGAACACACCGGGTCGGCAAGTTCCCAAATTCCGCCCACGGGGTCTTTAAAGGCTCCGTCGCCGTAAACCATCACTTCAATTTTCACTCCCGCGCGGCGAAGTATTTCGCTTTGAAGGTCGTCCACGAATTTTTGCGGATTCTCCGGGAAGAGTTTCACGCTGCTTTCGGTGGCAAGGTTGCTGCCCAGCACGCCGTACTTGCTGTTAAAGCCGCTGCCGTTCACACTGCAAGTGAGTATTTCGTCAAGACTTACCACCTTTTTTGCGCCGTTTTTTTGCAGCAAAGCTTTGGTGCGTTTGCGGCTGTGGATGTCGGCGTTGATTACAAGGTCGGTGTGCTTGAGAATTTCGCAAGGGTTGTTGGCACGAATGATTTCGCATCCCGTCAATTTGCGATAGTAGTCAATGTAGTCCACCCCGGTAAACACGTGGCGCACATCGCCGAATTTTTGGTAAAATTGCTCGGCGGTAAACACGTCAGTGTAGGGGTTCACGCCCGATTCTATCAACTTTTCGGCACTAATAAAGCTGTTTCCCACCTCGTCGGACGGGTAACTGAGCAAAACTATCAGTTTTTTTACCCCCATGGAGATGCCTTTCAGCACCAACGAAAACCTGTTGCGCGATAGTATCGGTAGCACCAACCCCACGGTTGCTTGCTTGCCGAATTTTTGTTCAACGTCGGCGGCAATTTGCTCAACGGTGGCGTAGTTGCCCTGCGCCCGCGCCAGTACCGCTTCCGTCACTGCAAGCACGTCTTTGTCCTGCAATGAAAATTTCCCTTGCGCGCACGCCTCCGTCAGGCAGTCTGCGGCAATTTTCACAAGGTCGTCACCCTTTCTAATTATGGGTGCGCGTATTCCTCTCGATATTGTGCCTTGGTAATCCATTTTTCGTTACCTCTTTTTCGGCATTTCGGCGGCAACGCCTTTCAAGATTATTGCCGCTACCGTTTTTCCTTTTCGCTTGCTTTGCAAGGTCAACTTCTCCGTTTGCCTTGCGATCGGGATTTTTTTCCGTCGCTCTTTTTCTCAAACGCCGCAATTTTGGTCTTTGCCGCCCTCTTGTGCTCAAGCGGCAACAATTTCCTTTTTTGCTTTTGTTTTGAGTCCTTAAGCGGCGCAAAATGCCTCCTTTGCCTCGTAAATATGGGAACTATTCTCCCATCTAGCGCT
>CAYYTD010000026.1:0-12678 GCA_964474475.1 uncultured Oscillospiraceae bacterium
GTCCACCGCTTCGGAAATGAAATCGGCAGGGAAGTTTTGTTGGAACAACTCTTGATTTTCAAACGGATAATGGAATTGTGCGTAAGGCATGCTGCCGCTGTCGAACCAGCAGTCGATGACTTCCGGAGTGCGCTCAAAGGTGCCGCCGCATTCGCAAGTCCACTTGCAACCGTCGATGAAGGGACGGTGAAGTTCGATATCTTCGCTGCAACCGCACTTTTCGGCAAGCTCTTTGCGGCTGCCGATGACGTGCACTTTGCCGCATTTGTTACATATCCAAACGGGAAGGGGTGTGCCCCAGTATCTATCGCGCGAAATGCCCCAGTCGATGACGTTTTCCAAAAAGTTACCCATACGGCCGCTGCCTATCGTGGAAGGAATCCAGTTGACACTTTGGTTAGACTTGAGCAGTTGCTCCTTGACTGCCGTAGTCTTGATGAACCAAGACTTGCGTGCGTAGTAAATGAGCGGAGTGTCGCAACGCCAGCAATGGGGATAGCTGTGTTCGTACATTAACTCCTTGAAAAGCAAACTGCGCTTTTTGAGATCGGCAAGAATAAGCTTGTCTGCCTGCTTGCAGAAAACGCCGCTTAGTTCGTTGCAGCCCTCGACAAACTTGCCGTCTTCGCCCACCAGTTGAACCAAAGGCAAATCGTACTTTCTGCCCACGTTGGCGTCGTCTTCGCCGAAAGCGGGGGCAATGTGTACGATGCCGGTGCCGTCCGTTAGAGTGACGTACTTGTCGTTAGTGACGTAGTAGCAATCCTTGTTTTCGGTATTAGCAAAGGTGTACAACGGTTTGTAATGAACGCCCTCGAAATGACTACCCTTGTGCCTTTCGACGACCGTATAAGTGCCTTCCTCGAAATGGTTTGCCACAAGCTGCTCGGCAAGAATATACTTGGCGCCCTCAACCTGAATGGTGACGTAGTCGAAATCGGCGTTCATGCAAAGTGCAACGTTGCTGGGCAAAGTCCACGGAGTTGTGGTCCATGCCAAAAAGTAGGTATCCGCCTCGTCAACAAGTTGGAACTTGGCAACGACGGACTTTTCTTTTACGTCCTTGTAGCCCTGTGCGACTTCGTGGCTGGAAAGCGCCGTGCCGCAGCGGGGGCAATAGGGGACGATTTTGAACCCTTTGTACAGCAAGCCTTTGTCGTAAATGGTTTTGAGTGCCCACCACTCCGACTCGATGTAATTATTGTCGTAAGTGACGTAGGGGTGTTCCATGTCTACCCAATAGCCGACACGGTCGGACAGCCTTTCCCACTCACCTTCGTACTTCCACACCGACTCTTTACACTTGCCAACGAAAGGCTCGATGCCGTACGCCTCGATTTGCTTTTTGCCGTCGATGCCCAAAAGTTTTTCCACTTCCAGCTCGACAGGCAAGCCGTGAGTATCCCACCCTGCCTTGCGAAGGACCTTTTTGCCCTTCATGACTTGGTAACGGGGGATTAAATCCTTGATGGAACGCGTGAGCACGTGACCGATGTGCGGCTTTCCGTTTGCCGTGGGCGGCCCGTCGTAAAAGGTGAAGGAGCCATCGCCTTTTGCCATGGTTTGCTCGAAAATTTTGTTCTCCTTCCAAAATTCCAAAACTTGTTGCTCTCTGTCGACGAAGTTGAGAGAAGTATCGACCTTGGTGTATTTGGACATTCCGTTCTCCTTTGCAAAGCTCAGTTGCCTTGCGACCTTGATTGTGACGACCTTGCCGTGCGGCAAAAATCGCCTTGAAAAAATAAAAATCGACGCGTTTGAAAACACGTCGACTATGCTTAGCCTTGTGATAACCATTTCAAACGGGTACGGCTGCCCCTAAAAGGCAGATTATACCGTGCGCCGATGACGGAGCGCAAAACCGTACTCGCTTACTGCAATTTGGGCGAATCTACTGGCAAGGTGATAGCTTTCGGAGAGATAAGACGTGCCTTTCAGCAGGCGGCAACGCTCTCTGGACATATCCGACTCCGCAGTCTTGTCCTTGTTGCAATGCGCAAAACTCTCCGCAAAAAAGCAGGAAACACGCATTGATTGTCGTATTTGATATTAAATTAAACTTATTGTAGCAAAAGCAGCAAAATTTGGCAAGCAAAATTGATTGCGTTGCCCGCCGAAAACCTTAGTTGTTGTACTCGTCCTTGCGGCGAAGCTTGTGCTTGCCCGTTTCGTCGACGACGTAGGTGTTATCTAACGTTTGAATAACCCCCTGCCGCCACTCGCGAATGTACTCGTCGCGCAAGCGGAACTGCTCTTGCTTTTCCTCTTCCGTTAGCCCCTCGGCCGTTTTGGACTTGCGTGCAAGCTCGTTGATTCGGTTGATTTTTTCTTGAAGCATAGTTTCCCCCTTGCGTGACCTACTAAATATTGTACCACTGCGGCAAAAAACTGTCAATAACCGCCGCCGCTACAAAAACGGGACTGCTACAAGCTTGCGGCTTGAAACAATCCCGAAAATTGCAATGACTGCGCATTTGCAGTTGGCAGATTACGCCGAAACGGTATCTTGACAGGTGGCTACTCCAAAGCTACCTTGTGGCACACGCTAGACTGCTTAGTGCTGCTACGTTCCCGTCCTGACACGATTTACAGCTTTACGTTGCACAAGACCTTGGTATCAACACTCCTTGCCAATTCCTGCTTTCCACGCAAAAAACCGCCTGCAACATTCAGCCCTACTGTAGCGGATTGTAGGCAACAGGGCACCGCTAGCTCCCCGCTTAGCGCAGTGTTGACATTATATACCATAGCCACAAAAAAAGCAAGTATTTGACGATGACATACTTTGACGAAATTGCAGTGGCAAACAAAATTGACTTTGCCGGCGATAAGCAACGAAAAAGCATGTGCGTTGCCGCCACCGCTTGTCCACCCCGTCACGGCTCGATACCGAAAAACTGCCGTATTCAAAGAACGGTACCGTTGGACTTGTGGAAACTGCCGTGTGCTTGGAGTGGCACAGTTGAGCTTGTGAAAAACTGCCGCAGCACACTATTCCGTGCGGTGCGGCAGGTGTGAAAGCGTTGAAAAAAATGCCGACGAAGATAAAAAGCTTACTGCTGACCTTGACCGAACAAGCCGTACTTGATGCCGATGCGGTTGAGCTTGTCCAAAAAGGGTTTTGTTAATACCAGCAAAAACACCACGTTGGACACAGCGTAGATTGCCATGAAGGGCAAACTGCTGGAAATGGCCGCCAAGTAGCGAGACCAATCCCACTCTCCTGCCACGCTGAGAACCGTCCAGACGTCCATCATCATGGAATAGGCAACACCGCCGACAAGCCCCACGATGATGAGGTAAAGGGCGCTCGGCTTGGAACCCCGCTTGGAGATTAAACCGACGATGAAGCCCAAAATGCCCCAAACGAACATTTGGAAGGGCGTCCACGGGCCTTGACCGTAGAAAATGTTGGACACTATTGCCGAAAGGGCGCCGGTGACGAAACCTGCCTGGGGACCGTAAGCTATCGCCGTGATGATGACTATTGCGGTGACGGGTTTAAACCCCGGAATGGGGGCAAAAATTAGCCTGCCTACCACCGAAATTGCCGTCATGACTGCGATGACGACCAACTCTCTTGCGCCCGTCTTGCCACGCTCGAACCCGACGAAAAAGGGCACGCAGGCAAGAAAGGCAATTGCTACCGACACTACGTTGTACTTGCGATCTTGCAAAAGCTTGACACCGACGAAAATGAGAAGGGGAATAAGCACGCAATAGATAGCAACGGACAGCCAAATTTGCAACGCTTTGCGTGAGCCGTGCTTGGCCGCCACTTGCGATTGCTCCGCCGCTTGCCGGCAAAAATCCGTAGGCTCTGCTATGTAAATGAGATTCTTGTCCATATTAGTTGCTCCCCTTTGCAACTTGTGCATGCGACGAAGGGGAAGTGCCGTCGTTGCTCGTGCCGTTAGACGAATCGAGCGATTTGAGCCCGTTTTTGTTGCACAGTTCCACTACCATATCCACAGTGACGGCATTCTTGTACAATCCGCGCGAAATGCGGCTTGCTGCCGTTGTGTAATAGCTGTTGCCTGAGAAGAAATCGACGGGGTTGGCGGTGGACACCACTTGACCGTCGAAAAACATGGCGCAACGGTCGGCGTGCTCGGCGGCAAACTCGACGTCGTGAGTGACGATGACGATAGTTAAACCGCGCGACTTGAGCTTGTAAAGCACGTTTGCCAAAGTTTGCTTGGAATAGGCGTCGATACCCTTGGTGGGCTCGTCGAGAAGCACCACTTTTGGCTCCATGAGCAAGATTTTGGCAAGTGCCGCCTTTTGCTGCTCGCCGCCGCTCAAATCGAAGGGGTGACGATCCAAAAGGTGCTCGATGCCCAGTTCTTGCACGACGGAGTTGATTTTGTCCTGCGACTCGGCGCCGTACTCCATGACTTTGGTGACTTCTTGCAAGTCTTTGAGCAGAGTATTCTTGACGAAAAGCGTTTGAGGGTTTTGCGGAAGGCAAGCCAAATTGTGCCTATACAAGCCTACGCTGCCGTACTCTTTAATTTTTTTGCCGCGAATGCGCAATTTGCCACGATACAGTCTTTCGACACCGCTGACCACCTTGAGCAACGTTGTTTTGCCTGCGCCATTGCCGCCCAAAATGCACAAAATTTCGTTGTCGTAGACGGTGAGTTCTACCCCTTTGAGCACGTCGGGCAAATCGCGCGCGTACTTGAAGTACCCTTCGGAAATCTCGATAACCTTTTCCCGACTTGCATAATCCTGCGGCAAGATGCCGTAGCGGTCGTAACGGTTGCCGTAGCGCCCCTCGAGAAAGTCCTTGCCTTCCTTTGCCGTGAGGGGGCACAAACCGTCGTAGCCTGCGCTATCCAGACGATTAAAAATGCGCACTGCCGACGGCAAACCTAAAAGCATGTTGTGGTTGGGATCGATACTCTTGAGCTTGCTGCAAACCTCCTTGGGATTGCCGCACAACAGCACGCCTGCCTTGTTCATGACCACCACTTTATCCGCCAGAGGAAAAACCTCCTCCAAGCGGTGCTCGACGATGAGCACGGTAACGCCCAGTTCGGAATTTAGCCTTTTGAGAGTGGCGATAAAATCCGATGCGGCGATGGGATCAAGCTGGCTGGTGGGCTCGTCCAAAACCAAAATTTTGGGTTGCATTGCCGTTATCGATGCCAAATTGACAAGCTGCTTTTGTCCGCCGGACAGTTCGCACGTCTTTTTGCCGTACCAACTGCCTATGCCGAAAAAGCCGCAAACTTCTGCCACGCGACGGCGAATTTCTTCGGTGGAATAACCAAGACTTTCCAAGCCGAAAGCCAGCTCGTGCCAAACCTTGTCGGTGACAATTTGATTGTCGGGATTTTGCATTACGAAGCCGATATCGGCAACGGAACGCCTTTCGTCTAATGCGTCGACGTCCGTGCCGTCGTAATACACGTGGCCGCTTTTGCTCCCCTTGGGGGCAATTTGCTTTTTGATTAGCCGCAGCAAGGTGCTTTTGCCGCAGCCCGATTCGCCGCAGAGCACGACGAACTCTCCCTTGTTGACCTGAAAACTTACGTTTTGCAGTGCGTTTTGCGAAGATTGCGGGTAAGCAAAGGTTAAATTTTCGACGTTAAGTATCGCCACAACAGATTCTCCTTGATTTCCATAAATATGCCTATACAGCACAAAGCCAAAAAACTACAATACAAACCCCATCCGCCCAAAGACAAATCGATGATGCCAAAGGTGGGATAGAAGGAATAATCGGCACGCCCGACAATGAGCCAGCACACCAAAGCAAGCAAAGCAAAGGCAACCGTGCTGACCAAAGTATCTCGCTTGCTCCAACGGAAAATGGAGTAGCTGGTGCGCCCCTTTAAGCCGTAGCCGCGAGCGCACATGGAATCGGCCGTTTCGACGGAATTTTCTAAACTCCAACTGATGAGAATGCCCAGTACCCTCATTTTGCTGCGAATTTTGTCCACAAAACTCTTGGTTGCGTACATGCCCATTGCCTTTTGCGCTTGGTCGATTTCGGCAAAGTGCCGCTTGAACTTGGGAATGAAATTGATCGTCATTGAAAGAAGCAACGACAGCTTGGGTATTACTTTGCCGAACAAATAGATAAACTTGTCGCTCGTCATTACTTGGTGATAGCACTTGAACCAATAGAACACTGCCATGATCATGACGCTGACGTTGACACCGTACAAAATAGCTTCTAACGTGACGGGGTTGTCGTTGAGGAAGAAAAGCAGTGTTTCGCCGTTGTGGGAAAACAAAGGATTGGTGACGGCTATTAAAAACATTACCACCAAGCTATACGCCAAACTTTTGAGTAGCTCTTTGCCGCCGATGAGCATGCCGCAAAAGGCAACGGCGCACAAAAAGGAGATGGCAAGCAACACGGGATTGCTGGAAAACATGGTGATGAAAATGACCGCTACGAAGTAGACGAACAGCACCGACGGGTGCAGCGATTGGAATGATCTCATTGCATGCCCTCCCAGTAGTTGCCTACGTCTCTGCCTAAGTCGCAAGTGTACACCCACTCGATTTCGTCGCCGTCGGAAAGCTGATACTTGCTACATCCGTACCCTGGAAAAACGCCGTTGACACGGTACATCCACCCCGAAAGGGGACCGCAAGAAAACTCGTAAAGATAGTTGATGCCCTTGACGTACACGCTGCCGTAGGAGTTTTCGTTGGCGCCTTGGTACTCCATTTGTATTTTGTTGTGACGAATGGCACGACTGAAAACATCGTAGACGGTGTCGCCGTTGCGGAGAACGTACTCCGTGCGCGGCAAAATAACTCCGCTTGACGGCACGTACTTTTCGTAACGCAAGGCGGGATCTAAATCGTCCCAGTTATCTAAAATGGTGTCGCAACGAATGGACAAAAACACAGTTTGACTGCCTTCCGTGATGTCGTCCAAGTGCGTTAGGTAATAGTCGTCGACGGATTGAATTTTGGTTCCGCTAAACACGAATACCAACAATACCACGACTATTGCTATTGCAAGAAGGTCTTTTTTCATAGTTGTTTCCGCTAAAAAATATTGCTTGTGATTGCTTGTGCTGAATTAAATTGCTATTGGTTGCTTTGCCAAACGTGATTACCATGGGTTTGGTGCTAAAATAATTTGCTTGTGATTTTACATTTTACTTGTGGTTTGCCGTTAGATTTAGTTACATAGCCCTTTACAAATTTAATTGCTTGTGACTTTACAAACATAATTGCTCGTAGCTTTGGCGTTAGATTTGTTTGCTCGTGGCTGTTTTGCCAAGCGTAATTGCTTGTGATTTTACGAATTCCATCGATTGCGTTGCTTTTTTGCAAAAAAACGGCAAAAAAGGGACGTTTCTTTGCAAAAAGGCAAGTAAAGTGCGGTTGCCGAATAAACGACGGAAAGGAAGCGGCGATGCGCCGCGCCGTTTCCCTTTGGGGGGTTTAGGTAGGTTAATGAATGAATTGCCGCAATGTAACTACGCTGCTGGAAAAGGGCAGTTATTCGTCGCTTTCGGGCATTTTTTGCGCAAGTTTCTTTTGCCTGCGTTTTTTGACGTGAATGATTACCCAAACGGTGACCAAAAGGGCAACGGTGGCGCAACACATGGTGATGATGAGCGCCGTTTGAAGGTTGTCTACCTGCGTTTTGCACTTGACAAGCCCTTCGACGTCTGCCGATTCCAAAAGGGTGCGGTCGTACTCCGACAAGGCAAGGTACCTATCGTACAGCTCGTAAACGTCGCCGCGCTTGCCCAAACCGATACTATTAAAGGGATACAACCGTGACTTGATATCCGCCTTGAGGCTGTCCACTTCCGCCAAAATGCCGTCGATGTAATTCTTGGCCTTTTCTAACTTGATAGTGTAATCCTGCTTACCTTCGAACTCTACGCTGGCGTTGATTTTCGTCCACAGCCGCAAGACTTCGGCACGATTTGCCGTGGTGAGCACCTGCGGCAGGTTGTCGACAGCTTGCTGGTCGGTGTAGTCGAAATACTCGGTGGGCTCCACCACGCCTGCATTGCCGCTGTTGTACTCGATGTTTTCTTCGTGGAACTCAACCCCTGCAAAGGTCATGAGGTCGGCAAGCTTGTAATAGTCGTAAACGTAGCGCCTTTCGGCAGAGGGAACCTGCCAATAGGCTTCGTACACGGTAGAAATTTGCTCCTTGGAGGAAAGCTCCGTTAAACTTGCTATTTGCTGCGAAACGGAGGAAATTTGCTCCTTGAGCTCGCCGGACTGCTCGGCACGGAAATCGTACAAGGCACGCTTGCCCTCCATTTGACGAATGATTGACACAAGCCCGTACAAGGTTTGCTCGCTTGCCATGCTATTCGGCTCGCCTGCAACCGCCGAAGGATTGTCGCCGTCGTTGACGAAGGAGTGGGTGAAACCGCCGCTTTGGGTGCGATACTTCAAAATGCCGTCGTACAAGGTGTGCTGTGTGCCGCTTGAATCCGTCTTGATGAAGCGGGAATCGTGCATGACGTCGATGCCGATGCTTGCAAGGGCTACCACCACCTGCACGGTGCTTTCGCAATTTGCCATGCCCCAGCTGCGGAAATCGCCGCTTGGAAGTTGCTCGTCGGACAGCCACTCGATGGCTTCGTTGACGGCTTGGCGGACGGTTTTGTCCGCAAGGTTGCCGTTGCGATCGGTGTAGCTGTACACCTTTTGGCTATTGTAATAGGGTGCAAAAGCCTGAATTGCCATGGCGGTGATGTCCGGATCGGACACGGTGCCGCTGAGCGCCCAGCCGCCGTCGGCAAGTTGCAATCGCAAAATGGACAAAATGACGTCGTCACGTGTGTAATAGGCGTGAGAGGGGACTTCGTAATACATGCTATCCAGCGTGATTAGCCCCCAAATGTAGCCGTTGATGCCCTGCTTGCCCAGAATGCCGTTGCCGTTCTGGTCCGTGCGATTATAGGTGCCGTCGGCAATGAGGTCGATGCCGTTGACGTTGCGCGGGTTGCCGCCCGATGCCAAAATTGCCAGCGAAATGCGGTGCCACTCGGTGGCTTTTGCCGCGCTGAGCTTGTCGGCATTTTGGTAGCGCTTGCCCACTTCGTCCGAAACGACGGCAAGGTAACCGCTGAAATTATCCTGCACGCCCAGCCTGCCCAAGCCGATGGGATACCAGTCGCCCGGCGTGGTACCTGCCTGCAACAAAAACTTGTCGTTGATGAGATTGCCGCTTGCAAGGGAGCCTACGTCCGACTTTTTCCAGTCGATGATGCCCTGCGCTACGCTACGAACGTCGTCGGCGGTGACTTCCGCCTGTGCCGATGACCAAAAGCCCGTAAACAAAAGGGGAAGAAGTAACGCCACCACCGTGAGCGTGGCAAATAATTTGGTTGAATTGGTTAACGTTTTCATTGTGAGTTCCGTTGGCGACGAAACCGCCGCCGTGAGTATAATTTTTACTTGATTGTATTTGCTACTTACTTGTGGTTGCTTGTGCCTTTTTGTGCCTGTTTATTCTTGCTGAGTACAAATTAAAAGTACCGTTGGCGTGTAAATTGCAGAGAGTGCCGACTGCACAAAATTGCAATTTGCCGCCATTCTCGTGCTTAATGCAAAGCGCCGAAGCAAGTCGCAATCAAGTTGAAAGTGCAGACAATTAGTTGCCGCTTGGCAAGTACTCTTGCGTGAGAAGGCCAACTTGTTCGTCGACAATTTGTTGGGTGGCGTTCCACATCGATACGGCGGAAATGGCGGCGTTGTAGACGTCCGTTGACTTGCCGTAATAATCGTTTGCAGCCACCTTGGCAAGCAGCGCATGCACCTTGGCGTAGTTAGCAAAGTTGCAATAGTTGCCGCCTGTGCCGTCCCCCATTGCCCATCCGCCGCCTACGTCGCTACCCAAAGCAAGGGTGAAGCATACGCGAACTACATCGTTATTTTGCGGATAGTAGTCGGCAAAGCCGTAGTTGGGGAAACTGCCGTTGACACTGTACATCCAGCCGGAACCGGAGGCGTAGTCGAACTCGCCGAGATCGTACTTGCCGTCGTCGTCAGTGCCAATCGTGTCCGTAAAGACGCGTGCGTTGTGCTTGTTGAGCTCTTGCATGAGCGAAGTGGGAATTTTGTTGCCAGTTAAATTGAACCCCTTGACGGATGCAAGGTAAAAGCCTGATTGCAAAGTGCCGGTGCTGGAATAGGTGAGTCCGCGCTCGGTGAGAATTTCGTCCAGACGAGTGGCAAAGTTTTCACCCTCGTACACGTCCACAACGGTGGGCGCAACGAGATAGCCGCAACCGATGGTGAAAGCTTCGATGGAGAACACTACGCTACCGATTTTGCCGTCCTGCTGTGCGCCGACGTAGGTCATTGCGAAAACTTGCGTGGTGTCGCCGCAGGGAGAGGATACCGTCACTTTGAAAAGCAACTGTTTGCTTTTGCAGCCGCCGAACTGCTCTTTGGTGAAGTCGAAACGATAGCTTGTTTTTTCCTGATCGCTCCACACCAGATAGATTGACGGCCACGCAAGGGGGACGAATTCGTCCACGCCGTTGGCGGCATCAAAATCGACTGCAAAAGAAAGGTCGGTGTCGTCCACCTTGTTGCCGAGTGCATCCTTGGCGATGATTTCAAACGAGCAAACGGAACCGTAATAGACGGCGCCGTCCGTTAGACTAATGGAGGTTATTTGAGGGGGAGCGTCGATAAAGCGCACGGTGTAAGTTTGAAAATAACTTTGAACGCCGCTAGATGCCACTACTTTGACGACGTAATCGCCGCCACGTGGCATTTGGAAGGTGTACTTGCCATCTTGCTGTTGCAACTCGGTGCCGTTGACGGTGGCAACGACGTTGCAGGACTCACCGTTGAACTTGCCTACTGCCATGAAAGAATGGGTGGGCTGCTGTGTGGTGACGTCTTTCAAATCCGTAACCAGCGAAAAGGTGCCGCAATTGACGGTGAAAGACTTTTGAAGAGAATCATCTCCGTGCCTTGCAATGACTTGAAAATCGTTGTTGCCCACTTGCAGTGTGGCAGTGAAACTTCCGTCCGCATTACCGGAGATTGAATTGCCGTTGTGCTTGACGACGAAGGAACAAGCTTGGTCGTTGTAGGTTGCGGCGGCGTGGGAGGAAATAACTCCGTTGACGACGGGAGAACTTTCGACGTCCGTTGAAATGGAGAAATCGCGACGGTAGGTTACCGAAAAGGTGCGCTTTTCGGCCTGCCCTTGCGACTTTGCCGTTAGTACTATTTGATTGGCGCCTTGGTTGAGCCTGACCAAATAGCCCTGCTCTGTTTGCGTTGCCAACACGCCGTTGCAGGTGATTTGTATGGTTGCCTGCTCGCCGTTGTAGCTTGCACTCGCCTTGAAGCAGTAATCCGCATTGTCTATCACTGCACCGTCGACAAGATCGGTGGCGTATACGAAGCCATCCGTTTCGCCGTTGCAAGCGGCAGCCCCGACAAGAACTGCCGCAAGAACAACGAGAAGAAGGATGGAAGAAATTAGTGTCTTTTTCATATTAAACTTTGTGCAGACGATTGTGCAGTACCCTTGCGAATACTACACCATCGTCCTTTTTTACCTTAATAATTACTTTGAATAGGTTTTTGCTTGCAATTACGCTTCGATGTGCTCGATGGAGTAGCTTACTTTAACTGTTGCGTTATCTTTGAGGCTGATTTCCAAAGTGAGCTGACCGCCTTCGTAGTAGAAGTTGCTCCACAGGAAGTCGAAGTCTATTTTGACATGGACTTTGCCACTGACGTCTTCCATTGTGTAAGCCATGGAAGTAAGGGGATTAAGTCCGTAGCCCCAGTTGGTTTTGATGGTGATACCGTCTTTGCCGACAGCCTTGCCGTCTGCGCCCGTTGCGGTGATATCAAATTCGACATATTGGCCGCTGTACTTTTTGCCATCTTCTACCGTGGTAGTGATGGTATTAGGTGCGGCGCCTTCCTTGTGCTCGATGGAGTAGCTTACCTTAACGGTAGCATCATCCTTGAGGCTTACTTCAAGAGTGAGCTTGCCGCCCTCGTAGTAGAAGTTGCTCCACAGGAAGTCGAAGTCTATTTTGACATGAACGTTATCGCCGACGTTCTCCATTGTGTAAGCCATGGAGGTAAGAGGATTCAGTCCGTAGCCCCAGTTAGTTTTAATTACTATGCCGTCCTTGCCGATAGCTTTGCCGCTAGCATCCTTGGCGGTGACGTCAAATTCGACGTACTGACCGTAATAGTTCTTGCCGTCTACTACCGTGGTGGTTACTGATGCCTTAGGTTCTTGTCCCTCTTTGTGCTCGATGGAGTAGCTTGCCTTAACCGTTGAATCATCCTTGAGGCTTACTTCAAGAGTGAACTTGCCGCCGTCGTAGTACCACATGTCGCGCAAGTAAGTGAAGTCTATTTTGACATGGACGTTGCCATCTACGTCTTCCATGGTGTAAGCTGCGGAGGTAAGGGGGTTAAGACCGTAGCCCCAGTTGGTTTTAATAACGATGCCATCCTTGCCGATAGCCTTGCCGCTAGCATCCTTGGCAGTGACGTCGAACTCGACGTACTGACCGTAATAATTTTTGCCATCTACTACCGTGGTGGTTACCGTCGGTTTGGGTTCGGCGCCCTCTTTGTGCTCGATTTTGAAGGAAACTTCGGCAGACAAGCCGTCCGTTGCCACTACGATTACGGTGAATTCGCCGCCGTCGTAATAGCCCCAAGCGCGAAGGGTGTCCA
>CAYYTD010000026.1:12688-13560 GCA_964474475.1 uncultured Oscillospiraceae bacterium
GTGAACTTTGTCGCCAGTGCCGTCGGTAATTGCAAGCCCCGTGAAGGGAGTGTAAGCACCCGAACCGAAGTTGAGCTTGATGCTTACTGCCGACTTGCCGAGTGCGTTGCCGCCAGCATCCTTGGCGATGACGTCAAATTCGATATACTGACCGTAATAAACCTTGCCTTCGGTGAGAGTTGCCGAAACGGAAGGCTTGAGTTTGTAAGTGACGGTGAAGGACTGCGTGGCGGTTTTTTGTCCGTGAGTGGCAGTGACTACTACCGTGTTGGCGCCCTCGACGTAAGTGAGGTTGTACTTGCCGTCCGTGCAGGCGACTTCCGTGCCGTTGAGAGTGACCACTACTGCAACGGATTCCGTGCCGTAGGTTGCGGATGCGGTGATTTGTGCATCGGCAACGCCTACGATTGCCTTATCTTTAATGCCGCTAACGGTGAGTTCGACAAAGGTGAATTGTTGGTAGTTGACGACGTCTACACTATTCTTCCAGCCGCTACCGAGAGTGACCTTGGTGCCGTCTTCCAATCTGCCATCGGCAGTGAAAGGTACTGTGAGAGTGAGCTCAAGGCAACCGCTGAAGGCGTTGAAGCCGACGTTGGTGAGTGCCGTGCAAGCGGAAAGATCGACGTTTGTAAGCTTGTCGGCATTTTGGAATGCAGAGCCCCAAACCTTGGTAACCGTGGCGGGAGCGACGAACTGCGTTGCTGTGCTGCAAGCGGGGAACTTGATGATTTCCGTTTTGCCTGCGGTGTACATGACACCGTTTTCGCTGACGAAATAGGCGTTACCCTCGGCAACGGTGATGCTTTGCAAACTGTCGCAACCGCGGAAGAAATCGGCATTGGCGGCAATGGATTGCAAGCTTGCAGGCA
>CAYYTD010000027.1:0-13517 GCA_964474475.1 uncultured Oscillospiraceae bacterium
AATACTTTAATCAATCAGTACAAACAAATGGCACAAACAGCCACAGGTGACGTCACAAACGCTGTAAACGTAGTTTCCGCAGTGTTCGGCACACTGGTGCAAATGGCCATTGCTGCCCTTGCAACCGTAATTGTTAAAAGGAGATTGTTCTAATGACTAAAAAAGTTTTGTTGGCACTTGCGTGCTTGGTTTTGACTTGCTGTATGCTTTGCGCTTGCAGCACCGCCCCCGAACAAACTGTGCTGGATCATTTTTCCGCACAAGTAAAGGATGCAAAAAGTATCACGGCAATTATTCTTGTTAAGGATGCCAACGGAATGGAGGTTTCCGGCGGCACGGTTGTGATAGATTTTGCATCCAAACAACGCACCGTAACGCTAAAAATACCCAATACCGAATTTACCGCAGATGGCAACGCCTGGAAAACGGAAAACAGTACAACCGCTTTTGACACCAACACAGTAACTTTTGGTTGGCAGGTAAAGGATTTTAGTAGCCTTACTTACGATGCACAAAGTGGTTGTTGCAAGGGCGTTATCGATGCGGACGTGGTAAAGCAAATCGGCTTGGCCGACATTGTTGGCAGTATGCAAGGTGATATCAGCGTAAAACTGCTTGTAACAGGCAACGTGGAGGACAACATTACGGTAAACAGTGTAGAACTTACCTATGTTAGTTCCACCAACAATACCGTCACCATTACCCTTACCACCCAAGCAAACTAAAAACGTTGATACTGCTTGTGCCGTTCAAACAAAGCAGCTTACTACATTTATCTTGATACGCAAGTTAGGAATGTTATCGGCGATGATGCACTTAATGTTTATTTTAGTAAAGCAAAAAAAAGCGAAATTAAAGATATCGTTTTAGATAATATATTTGGCTTTGCATATTAAAAATTTGGTTTTTTTTTGAGTCTTTTCGCTTTTTAAAGGGCTAGTTAGAGGTTCGATTTCCCTTGGGGATGCCAAAACAAGAAAAGTTGCCTGTTACTAGGCAACTTTTCTTGTTTTATTAAAAGTTGTTATCTATGATGGAAAACTATTATCCTTGATAGAAGCTACTATTTTCGATATAAACTACTATTTATGCTAAAAGTCATTATTTATGATAAAAACTGTTATTCATGGTAAATACTGTTATTCGCGACAAAAACTATTCGCACACCACAAATACTTTATTTTACGTGATAAAACTCTGCAGGCTTTTGGTTTCAATTGCACATTCGGCACGCTTGTGATATTATTATTGAAGACAATTGACGGAGTGACTAAGATGACTCATTACATGAATTTGAATTCTAAACCGTTCCGGTTAATGAAAGAAGGGCGCAAAACAATCGAATTGCGACTTAACGACGAAAAAAGGCAAAAGATTAAAGTCGGCGACGTTATTGTTTTTACCGAAAACGCCAGCAATCGTGCGCAGCTTGCCGTTCGTGTCATCGGCTTGCACGGATTTTCAAACTTTGAGCAATTGTACAAAGAACTTCCGCTAACCAAATGCGGCTATTTGCCTGATGAGTTGCAATCGGCATCGCCTAAGGACATGGAAGAGTATTATTCCGAAGAAAAACAACGCGCATACGGTGTGCTTGGCATAGAAATAGAGGTAATGCCGTAATTGAAAACAAAATGTTTTGTTGTAACGCCGACGTTGCTCGTGTAATGTCTGGTTTGTTTGCCCTGTAATTTGTGGTATTTAAACCTTTATAACGAAATTTGACCAAGGGAAACCGCGTTTAAGTCATTTTCTAATGCAATTTGAAACATTTTATGAGAAATACCGATTATTTATATACAATATGTAAAAGCCCAACAACCTGTGATTAGGATTGTTCGGCTTTCATTATACCTCTGCATTTTGCATTCTAAAAGCCTTTGGTGTGGTGCCGTACTGCTTTTTAAAACGCCGGTTAAAGTAAGAAACATTGTCAAAACCCACTTGATTGGCTATCGAGGCTACTTCGTCGTTGCTTCCAAGCAACAATTGCCCTGCCACGGTCAAACGGTAGTTGTTTGCGTATTCTATGCACGAAACCCCGGCAAAGTGCTTAAAAAGTTTCATAAGGTGAAATTCGCTGTAACCGCAGTGTTTTGCCACGTCCGTCACCGTTATTTTACCCGCGTAGTTGGCTCTAATGTATTCCAGCGCCTTTCTCACCGTGTAGCATTGTTTGTCCTCCGTAACGTTTGCTGCCGACGGCATGAGCCTATTTGAGTAGATAAGGTAAAACATTTCGTATAGTTTGGCTTTAATTTGAAGTTCGTTCCCTTCCGAATCGTTTTGTGTAAACAGGGCGCAAACGGCTTTGTCAAAGTCGGCATACCAACCGTCATTTGGCTTAACGATGCAAGGGACGGCATTTTTTTCGTTGAGCAGTGGGGCAAAATATTTAAGCGTGCAAATATCTCCGCCACCCGTTTCAAGAAGTCTCAAATTGAACACGACGGCATCCATGGCCATGTCGTAGCCTTCTTTGCGGTTAATGGAATGCATGGCAAAGGGACGTAAAATAAAGATATCTCTCGATTGTGCATCGTACCAGTTGCCGTCAATGCAAAACTTGCCCTCACCCTGTTGAACTTTAATCACTTCAACTTCCTCGTGCCAGTGGATGGGGTAGAAGGGGAGCATATCCGAAATATTCGTGTGGTATCGTGCAAAGGGCAAAAGCGGGGTGCCGTGCACGGTTTTTTCTTTCAAGTACGGAAAGCTTTGTCCGGATGAACCGTTAGGGGAAGAAAGCATAACAAACCTCTTTGCATTTTGTGCGGTTAGTATGTAATTTGCACAGGATAGTGTTATTGTACACCATTTTTTTTACAAATGCAAACCGCTTTGAGGACATTTTTGTTTTATTGTGTTTTAGAGTACTTTTGCAACATGCCTTTTAGCGTTTCCAAATGCACTTCCTCATCCAAAATGATGCGTTGAATTATTGCCTGAACCTGTTCGTTGGGGAGCACGAACAGCATTTTTTTATATTCGGCAATGGCGTTTAGTTCACTCATAACGTCGTCCATTAGCATTTTTGTCGGCGTATACGCCCTGCTTACGTCCGATGCAACGTAGTATTTGTTGGAATTGGGGTATTGCAAGTAAAGGGGATTTACGCCCAGTTTTAGCATGCTTTTGCCCAGTATTTCCAGGTGAGTCATTTCCGCAATAGCAATGCGTTCAAGCAGTTCTGCGTCCGCTTCGTTAACTGCAGCAAAATGCAATTTGTGATAGCTGTATTGCAAAATGGCAGTTAGTTCTCCGTTAAGCCCGGCGTAGGCAAAGGATATTATTTGCCCGCTGCGCAGGTCGGTAGTAAGGCAATCGATGCAAGGGTAGGGCAGTTCGGCAGTGAGTGGTTTCATTCGTCCCTCCGTAGTTTGTTTTAGTGTATGAAAAGCATCAAAATTGTGTTACGTGGCGAAAGAAACGTTTGTTGCGACGGAAAATGGGTGTTGGTACAATGAAAATATAGACAAAAGGTGTTTGCTAAAACAAATAATTATAGTTGTGCATATGTACATATGTTTTTCATCGGCTTGACACGCTTGACAGGAAAAATTATAATTATATAGGTGAAATATTGGTTTTGTGATACTCACTGTACTTAAATTGGCAATTATATGCCGAAAACGCTCTAAAACGGCTGTTCGGCACGCACAGAATTTTACGTAAAGAATTATGAATTACTGTTTTTTTAATTGTATGGCACAAGCATCTACCGCATCGGTAATAATCAACTTTGCTTTTCAGTTGATTGCCGGGCTTGGCGCATTTTTAATTGCTGTCAAAATTTTGTCCGACACTATGAACCAATTGGCAGGTGTCGGGCTCAAAAAGCTCTTTTCGCGTTTAGGCAGCAAAAAACTTGCCGGCGTAGGCTTGGGAGCATTGACAGCAGGCGTTTTGCACAGTTCTTCCGTAACGACGGCAATGGTGGTGGGGCTTGTTAATGCAGGCGTCATGGTACTTTCCGAAGCGACCACCATCATTATGGGCGCCAACATAGGCACAACCTTTACCGCGTTGGTTGCGGCACTCGGTGCAAGTTTCGATTTCATGGCGTACGCCACAGTGTTGACCTTCATCGGTATTTTTATGAATTCGCTTGCCAAAACGGAAAAAACGAAAACTTTCGGTTACATGTTGGCAGGGCTTGGACTTATTTTTGTTGCCTTGCAGTTCATGGATTCCGCCGTGGCAACGCTCAAACAGCACGACCAAATAATGAGCAGTTTAAAATCCTTTATTGCAAGCGTATCGGGCGATTCTTTGGGCAACAACCTGCTGATGGTGTTGGTGGGCGTGGCGCTCACCGCTGCGTTGCAATCGAGCACTGCGGTTACAACAATACTTATTTCCATGGCGGATGTATTTTGCGTTGTCGAATCCGTAAGCGGAGCCTACGGAATATCCAACGCGGTGCTGTTCATCATTTTGGGCTCAAATATCGGCACGTGTGTAACCACCCTTATTTCGGGAATGGGGACCAATCGTGATGCAAGGCGCGCCGCTTTGGTTCATTTGCTGTTCAACGTTCTCGGTACGCTAATCTTTTTCGTTTTGCTGTCCGTTTGGTCAAGCTTTACTACGGATACGCTCAACGTATGGTTTGACGGAAAACCCGCACTTCAAATTGCTGTTTTCCATACCATTTTCAACGTGTGCAGTACGGCGATATTTTTGCCATTTACACATTTGTTGGTCAAGCTTGTGTGCGTTATTTTGCCCGAAAAGCCCATTGTGCCGGACGGAGCTTGCGATCTCAAATTCATCGATGACAGATTTTTGCCCACTCCCAGCATTGCCGTTCAACAGTCCAAGCAAGAGGTTGCACGTATAGGCGAGTTAACCTTGAGCACGTGCGACGTTGCCATGAAGGCGTTTATCGACGGCGACACCGGCAAGGAAAGCGAAGTAATGAACGGCTTGAAAAACGTTGCCCTGTTGAACGACAAATTGGTACAATATCTTGTCAAAATTTCCGCAAACTCAACCACCACGGAGCACAGCGAAGGTACTATTTCGGGATTATACTACGTGCTTGGCGACATTATGAGAATTGGCGATTTGTCTACTAACATATTAAAATATACCGACAAGGTTGCCTCGGGCGAAATATCTTTTAGCGAAGGAATCTACCCCGAAATCTCCGCCATGTACCAATCGGTTAGAAGTATGTACGACGTTGCAATTCAATGCTTTTTGACCAAGGACGAAAGCAAACTTGCCGAAGTGGAAAAGATGGAAACGGCAGTTGACGAAACTCGCAAACGCCTTGTTGAGGCACATATCGAAAGATTAAACAAAGGGGAGTGCAACCCTGCAAGCAACGGGGTTTATATCAATTTGGTGGGCAATTTGGAACGTATGGCGGACCATATAACCTTCATTGCCGAAAGTATCAACAAACATCCCGATACAACCGTGTCTTAAGGGAAGATTATTGGCTAATCGTTGCCGTGGCGTAATTGTGTGCCGTCGGCAGCGATTAGTTTTTTTGTAAAGTTTTGTAAAAATCGTATTACGGTATCGTTTTGACTTGATAAACTTTTTCTTATATGGTATAATACAAAGGTTACAAACAGGTTTAGCCTGCTACGCAAGCAGCCGTAATTGTCGACGGTAACGCACGTTTTGTGAGTGACGAAAAAAGTTTAGCATTTGCTTTACGGCCGACGATTATCGAGCGACGGTGCAAATTTAACGTAAACAATTCTACAAGGAGAAGGTAATATGAACAAACAAAGTATCAAAGACGTAGAAGTAAAAGGCAAAAAATGTTTAGTGCGCGTAGATTTTAACGTTCCCATGAAGGATGGCGTTATTACCGACGAAAACCGCATTCAAGGTGCGCTTCCCACTATTAAGTACCTTATGGAACACGGAGCAAAAGTAATTTTGTGCTCTCACCTTGGCAAACCCCACAACATTTTTACACCCAGTTTTAAGCTTAACAAAAAGGAAAAAGCAGCACTCGAAGCCCTTCCCGAAAGTGAACGTCCTGCAGCCAAAGCAGAAATGGTCGAAAAAGCACTTAAAAACGACGCTAAAAAATTCAGTTTGGAACCCGTTGCAAAAAGACTCAACGAATTGCTGGACGGCAAGGTTGTTTTTGCTACGGATATCGTAGGCGAAGATGCCAATAGCAAAGTGGCAGCATTGAAGGAAGGCGAAGTCGTCCTTTTGCAAAACACTCGTTTCGACGCAGGCGAAGAAGGACGCGACCTTGAATTTTGCAAAAAGCTTGCAGCTTTTGCCGATATTTACGTAAACGATGCTTTCGGAACGGCTCACCGTTCGCATGCAAGTACCGCAGCAATAGTGGAGTACGGTCTGGTTAAAACGGCAGTTTGCGGATTCTTGATTGAAAAGGAACTTTCCGTTATGGCGGATGCCTTGGAACATCCCGTTCATCCTTTCGTTGCCATTTTGGGCGGTGCCAAGGTTGCCGACAAACTCAACGTTATCAACAACCTTCTTGAAAAATGCGACACGCTCATCATCGGCGGCGGCATGGCGTATACCTTCTTGAAAGCTCAAGGTCACGAAATCGGCAAATCACTGCTCGACGAAGAAAAACTTGACTATTGCCGTGAAATGTTGGCTAAAGCGCAAACCGCAGGCAAAAAGATTTTGTTGCCCGTAGACTGCGTAACCATTCCGGAATTCCCCACTCCCATCGATGCTCCCGTAGAAACTCTCGTCGTTGATGCAGACAAAATGCCTGCCGACCGCGAAGGCGCAGATATCGGTCCCAAAACCTGCCAGCTCTACGCCGATGCAATCAAATCGGCCAAAACGGTTATTTGGAACGGACCTATGGGCATTTTTGAAAACCCGACGCTTGCAGTTGGCACAAACGCCGTTGCAAAGGCCATGGCAGAAAGTTCGGCTACGACCATCATCGGTGGCGGCGACTCCGCTGCTGCAGTAGCACAACTCGGTTATGCCGACAGAATGAGCCACGTAAGTACCGGTGGCGGTGCAAGCTTGGAATTGTTCGAAGGCAAAGTTCTTCCCGGTATCGCTTGCCTCAACAACAAATAGGTTTTTCCCTAACGGTGTGTTATGAGTAACTATTCAAGTTATATTCCCATCTACGTGGCATCAGTTACTTTGTTGACTATGCAACGCAGGTGGCACGTGAATAAAACCAATCGTATTCATCACAAAACCAAGGAGCATACCATGAAAAAAGAAACTTTGCAAAACTATCTTAACAAACAAGTTAAGGTTATCGACGTGTTGCAACAGGAAATCACGGGCACACTCGTCAACTTAACGGACGATAGTCTCGTATTGCAAACTTCCCGAAATACTATCGTTATCTCTTACGATTACGTAGTGCAATTTCTCGTTAAAAACAATATTCAATAAAATCTACGCAAGTGCGGCATACCTTTGGCGTGTGCCGTATCTTGACGATAAGGAGTTTGTGTTATGAAAAACAAAATCATTGCAGGCAACTGGAAAATGAATAAAACTGCAGCTGAGGCAAAAGCTCTTGTAGAGGAACTTGTCGGCAAGGTTGCCGATACCAAAAATACCGTTATTATTTGCGTACCCTTTACCGATTTGCACGTAGCCGTAGAATTGACCAAAGGAACGAACGTCCACGTTGGTGCACAAAACTGCCATTGGAAGGAGTCCGGTGCGTATACGGGTGAAATTGCCCCGTCTATGCTCGTAGAGGCAGGCGTTGAGTACGTCGTTATCGGTCACAGCGAAAGGCGTGCGTATTTTGGCGAAACGGACGAAACGGTGCTTTTAAGAACCAAAGCCGCCATTGCCGCAGGTCTCAAACCCATCATTTGCATAGGCGAAACTCTTGCCGAGCGTGAAAGCGGCAACATGGAAAATGTTATTCGCCGTCAAATTTCCGAGGGCTTTGCCACCGTTACGGCGGAAGAATTGAAGAGTGTAATTGTTGCTTACGAACCTGTGTGGGCAATAGGCACCGGCGTTACGGCAACCGATCAACAAGCCAACGATGCAATTTCTTTTGCAAGAAGCGTATTTGCCGAACTGTACGGACAGGACGCTGCTAACGACCTGTACATTCAGTACGGCGGTAGCATGAACGACAAGAACGCCGCAGGCTTGCTTGCCATGCCGCAAATCGACGGCGGCTTGATTGGCGGTGCAAGTCTTGTTGCAGACAAATTTGTAGCAGTAGTAAAAGCGCACGAATAAGCATTGTAATTCGCGTTTTAACGACGCAATTAGTATGCAAATATTTGCGTTTGCGCAAATTTAATTAGTTGCACCTATGTGCATATGTTAATATGTTTTGTTTAACGCAAAACGTGAGGAGTAGGATATGGATAAAAAGATTACTGCCCTTATTATTATGGACGGATACGGATTGTCCGCCGACAAGAAGGGTAACGCTATCGGCGTGGAGTGTTCGCCGTACGTAAGATATTTAATTGCAAATTATCCCCACAGCACTCTTGATGCAAGCGGACTTGCCGTCGGCTTGCCGGAGGGACAAATGGGTAACAGCGAGGTTGGACATCTCAACATCGGCGCAGGTAGAGTCGTCTATCAGGAATTAACGAGAATAACCAAATCCATTGCGGACGGAGATTTCTTTGAAAATTCTGCATTGGTCGGTGCTTGCGAACACGCCAAAGAACACGGCGGCAAGTTGCATTTGATGGGATTGTTGTCCGACGGCGGAGTGCATTCTCACATCGAACATCTTTTTGCATTGATAGAATTGGCTAAAAAGCAGGGATTGAAGGACGTTTACGTTCATTGCTACATGGACGGCAGAGATGTTTCTCCCACGAGCGGAGCGGAATTCGTTGAAAAATTGCAGCAAAAAATGCAACAATTGCAGTTTGGCAAAATTGCAACCGTTTGCGGCAGATATTATGCAATGGACAGAGATAACCGTTGGGAGCGTGTAGAAAAAGCTTACGACATGCTCACGCTTGGCAAAGGGCAAGTTACTTGCGAAAACCCCGTAGAGGCACTTAAAGCAAGTTATGAACAGGGCGTTACGGACGAATTCATTTTGCCTACCGTCGTCACTATTGACGGTAAACCGGTAGCAACGGTAGACAACGGCGATTCCGTCATCTTTTTCAATTTCCGTCCCGATAGAGCAAGAGAAATGACGCGCGTGTTTACGCAAAGTGGTTTTGACGGGTTTGAACTCAAGGGCAAAAACCGCCACGTACACTGGGTTTGCATGACGCAGTATGACGAAAAGTTCGAGGGGGTGGATGTAGCTTATCGCCCCGAAACGCACGTTAATACATTGGGTGAATATCTTGCCAAATGCGGCAAAACGCAACTGCGTATAGCCGAAACGGAAAAGTACGCACACGTAACCTTTTTCTTTAACGGAGGTGTTGAGGCTCCAAACGAAAACGAAACGAGAGTTCTCGTTCCTTCCCCCAAGGTTGCCACTTACGACTTGCAACCCGAAATGAGCGCCAACGAAGTATGTTCTCGTGCCATTGCCGAAATCAACAAGGGCAAGTACGACGTAATGATCCTCAACTTTGCCAATTGCGACATGGTCGGCCACACGGGAGTAATGCAGGCGGCAGAAAAAGCCGTTGCCACCGTTGACGACTGCGTAAGGCAGCTGGTTGAGTGTATCTTGCAAAACGACGGCAAAGTGTTCGTGACGGCGGACCACGGCAACGCCGAAAAGATGATTGCCGAAGACGGTTCACCCTTTACCGCACACACAACCAACAAAGTTCCTTTCATTTTCGTAGATAACAAAGCAAGGGAAAACGTCATTTTGAAGGACGGAGCGCTGTGCGATATTGCTCCTACTATGTTGAAATCTATGGAATTGCCCATTCCGCCCGAAATGACGGGTAACGTTTTGATTAAGGAATAACGTTTGCAAAATTAGTATAATTAAACGCTTAAAGTCAACTTCTTTAAGCGTTTTTTGTTTGATGTAAACGTATAAGCGTTATTTGGAAACGTATAAATTCTAAAAGGGAAATTAAGAATAAAACTTAATTTAAGTTGAAAAGTCTTACGCGCAAAATTCGTTTGACATTTTTGACAGGAGAAACTATAATTTGTAGCATACTACACATTTAAGCGGTGACGAATATGTCTACAAACGACCACGGCGCAAATAAGCATTTAACCGGCAGGCTAATCAAGTTGATTTCCGACAAGGTGAAGACGGAGGCCGATGCCAATTTGAAGCGACACGGATTGTCAATATCTCAACTGAGGGTAATTCGTTTCATTTTGAGTTGTGACGGAAAGTGCACGCAAAAACAAATAGAAAACCACTTGCAAGTATCCCATCCCACGGTGGTTGGCATAGTTTCTCGGTTGGAGCAGGGTGGATTCGTAGTTATTTCCGTCGACGATTCGGACAGAAGAAATAGGGTAGTGACAACAACGCCCAAAGCCGAAGCAAAAAGCAAAGAGCTTTGCGAGTTTATGGATAACGTTCATGAAAAAATGTTCGGCGGACTCACCGACGACGAGCTTTCCGCGTTGGACGATTATTTGCGCAGAGTATATGCAAACTTGTACAAATGAACAGCCGTGCACGCTTGAAAAGTTGTTCGCTGTCAGTTAAAGGCGATGCGTTGCGACAAGTTGCAAAGTGTCGGCATGCAAAGAAAAGGAAGTATTGAAAGGTAATTTATAGGTATATGGAGTTAGTACTATGATTAAAAAATTATTGAGAGGGGCAAAAGGGTACGAAAAAGAGTCAATTCTAACGGTAGTCTTCGTCTTGCTTGAAAGTGCACTTGAAGTTATTTTGCCGTTGTTTATGTCCACGTTGCTTAATACGTTGCAGTACTACGGTGCAGAAAAAGCATTGAGTGAATCGTTGACGTATTTCGATTTTTCGGCTTTGCGTTTCGCCGTTTTGGCAGAGGGGCAGATAGTTTCTGCTGAAATACTCACAAACACCGTTATTACTTACGGAATATTGATGGTGCTCAGTTCCGTGTGCTCTCTGGCGTTTGGCGTGTATGCAGGCAAATTTGCCGCCATTGCAAGTACCGGATTTTCCAAAAACATTCGTCGTGAAATGTTTGCCAAAATTCAAGATTTCAGCTTTTCCAACGTGGACAAGTTTTCTACGGCAAGCCTTGTTACGCGTACCACTACGGACGTAAACAATGCGCAGCAGGCGTTCATGATGATGATTCGTACGGTAATCAGAACCCCCGCAATGCTCATCTTCTCCACGATTATGGCGTTTGTCAGCAAGCCCGATTTGGCTTGGTTGTTCTTGCTTGCCATTCCGTTGCTTGGCGTTAGTATGTTTTTGCTTATTCGCAAAGTGTCGCCCATGTTCATGAAGTTGTTGAAAAAGTACGACGGCATGAACGCTTCCGTTCAAGAAAATTTGGTGGCAATGCGCGTAGTTAAAGCCTTCGTAAGAGAAGATTATGAAGAAGAAAAATATCGCAAAACGTCCGATGAAGTGCGTCAAGCTCAACTGAAAGCAGAACGTATGATGATAATGATTAACCCTGTATCCAACACGATTTTTTACGGCGCAATAGTTGCATTGCTGATGCTTGGCGGAAGTCAAATAATCAACGAAACGATGCTTTCAGGTACGTTAACGGCAATGATGACCTATTGCACGCAAATACTCATGTCGGTAATGATGATTTGCATGATAGCGGTAACGTTGGTCAGGGCAAAGTCTTCAATCGATCGTATTTACGAAGTGCTTGAGGAACAACCCAGCATCGTAGGTGCTCAAAGCGACTTGCAAGTTGCCGACGGCAGTGTGGAATTTAAAGACGTAGTATTTTCTTATTCGGGAGAAGAAGAAAATCCCACTTTGCAAAATATTAACCTGTCCATCAAGTCGGGCGAAACCGTCGGAATTATCGGCGGCACCGGCGACGGAAAATCAAGCCTCGTGCAGCTCATTCCTCGTTTTTACGACGTAGTCAAGGGCGAAGTCCTCGTTGGCGGAGAAAACGTAAAAAATTATTCTCTGTTCAACCTGCGTGAAGGCGTTTCGATGGTATTGCAAAAGAACGTGTTGTTCAGCGGAACTATCAAGTCCAACTTGTTGTGGGGTAACGAAAACGCCACCGACGAGGAAATAGTTGCGGCTTGCAAGGCTGCGTGCGCTCACGACTTTATCACATCCTTCCCGCAAGGATACGAAACGGATCTTGGGCAAGGGGGTGTAAACGTATCCGGCGGACAAAAACAGCGTTTGTGTATTGCCCGTGCTTTGCTCAAAAAGCCCAAAATCATGATTTTGGACGATTCAACCAGTGCTGTCGACACGGCAACGGATGCTAAAATTCGTCAAGGGCTGAAAGAACTTGACAAGGATATGACGACTATTATCATTGCTCAACGTATTTCGTCTGTTGAACATTGCGACAAGATCGTAGTGTTGGACGACGGCAAAATCAACGCCGTAGGCACGCACGAACAGCTCCTGGAAACTTGTACCATTTATCAAGAAGTTTATCATTCTCAACAAAAAACTACCGTCGAAAACGAACAAGGAGGTGAAAGCAAATGAGAGGGCCAAGAAATAACAAGTACGCCGCTGCCAGGAAGCCCGAAAAAATGAAAGGGACGATAGGCAGAATACTCAGTTACTTAAAACCGTACGTTGGCAAATTGATTCTTGTGTTTGTTTTCGTCGTGCTGCAAACGGTGTGCAACATTTTGGCGACGTCTTTGCTGGAGCCGCTGTTGAACGGATTGTCCTATCCTGCAGGTACCGTCGTTTTGTCAAGAATAGAGGTGCTTAACGAGTTTTTGGTAGATTTGGCGCATAACAAAATGACCTATCTGTTCGTTGTCGTTGGTGCCATTGCAGGTGTGTACGTAATCAGTTTGTTGTCCAACTGGGCACTCAACAGCATTTTGGTTACCGTTTCTAACAACGTGTTGGTAACTATGCGAAACCAATTGTTCTCGCACATGCAAAAGTTGCCCATCAGCGTTTTCGACAAGACGACTCACGGCGAATTGATGAGTTGTTATACGAACGATATCGACACCATCAACGAATTCATTTCTCGTTGCATTCCTCAAATCGTTAGTAGTGCGCTCACCATCATAGGCGTATTCACCATGATGTTCATCAAGAGTTGGCAACTTACGCTTATTATGCTGTTGATGATAGTGATGATGTTCGTAGTAGTCAAGATCGTCGGCGGCAAGTCCAAAACGAATTTCATCGCGCAACAAAACGCCGTTGCTGATTTGAATGGCTACATTGAAGAAATGATAGACGGGCAAAAGGTCGTCAAGGCATTCAATCACGAAGATAAAGCAAATGCCGAATTCGATGCAATCAACAGCCACTGGCAAGATGTCGCTTCAAAGGCTAACGGATATGCAAATATCATGGGCCCCATGATGAACAACATATCGCACCTGTTTTACGCAGGTATAGCCATCGTAGGCGCGCTGATTGCAATCAATCCTTCCACTCCCAATCCCAAGGAATACGTTGGTATCGTTGCAACGTTTTTAATGTACATTCGCACGGTTACCAATCCCATACAGCAAATTTC
>CAYYTD010000028.1:0-12769 GCA_964474475.1 uncultured Oscillospiraceae bacterium
ATTTTTATAAAAATGTTAAATTTGTTGTCCCTTGCCGAAACGACTACCGAAGTTAGCACGTTTTCTTTCGAGCAGATATGGAATGACGTTAAAGCGTTTTTTACTGGAAACTACTGGAACATTTTGTTGTTCGTTATCGTGCTTTTGGCGGGCATTATTCTCGTCAAAGTTTTCATGGCGTTGTTCCGCAAGATTTTTTCCAAAACTAAAATGGAAAAAATTGCACAATCCTTTTTGTGCAATGTAATTCATTTTGTTTTGGTACTAATATTGATACTCGTCTTGTGCTCGATGATAGGCATTCCTATCGGCGGTTTGGTAACTGCATTGTCGGCTATCGTACTAGCAGTAGGCATGGCGTTGCAAAACAATATATCTAACTTGGCAAACGGTATCATCATAGTATCCACGCACATTCTTCACAAAGGCGATTACGTAAGCATAGGTGATGTGGAAGGCAGTGTAACCAACATCAATTTTTTGTTTACAACGCTTACCACGGTAGACAACAAACGCGTTGTCATTCCAAATAACAAGGTCGTTGACGACGCTCTTACCAATTACGGTGCAAATCCTGCCAGAAGGGTAGACTTTACTTTTAGCGTTGCTCACGAAAGCGACGTAGAGCTTGTCAAGAAAATCGTTACGGACGTTATGCTGTCTAACGGAAACGTAAAAACAGATCCTGCGCCCTTTTGTAGACTTAAGACGATAAGCGAAACCAGTTTGAACTTTTTTGCCAATTGTTGGTGCGATAGCGGCGACTATTGGAGCGTGTATTATTACGTAATGGAAAACGTCTACAACGAATTAAAGCGTGCATCTGTCAGCATTCCTCACGCGCAAATGGAAGTGCGGTTGCGTTCGGACGAAGTTACCATGCCGGTAATAGGCAACGGCTTGCCCGAGCGTGTTGAAAAGGAACGCGTGCAAGAAAAGAAGGATTTGATTCAAAAAATCGTGGACTTAGGAAAGGAAGAATAGTATTGTGCTTGTGCGTGTTTTCCGTTTAATTAAGTGTATGTGGAGCATACGCGTCCTAACGGAGAAAACGGGCCAAAATATTGATTGAGTAAATAAAAACGAGGGCGAGCTTCAAATTGTTCGTCCTCGTTTTGCATTAAACGTTGTTGATAATCAAACGATTATTTGTCCGATTTAACGGTAACTTCATCCCCGAAGAAGTATACGCCGATAGAACCGGGGCCTGCGCTTGCGCCGATAATGGGGCCGTAGTTTTCCAAAATAACGGGGATATCCTTGTCGGGCAAAACTTCTTCAATTTTTGCTTTGAGTGCTTCGCCTTCTTCAATGCAATCTGCGTGTTGTACGCAAACGAATTGATAAGGATTGCTGCGGTAGTGCTCGGTAAAGCGAGTAATAACTCTCTTAATTGCCGTTTTTCTTCCGGTAACCGTTTCTACTGCATTGTTGATGCCGCTTGCGTCGGAAATGATGATGGGTTTAATGTTAAGGATTCCGCCAAAGAAAGCTTTGGACGCCTTAACTCTTCCTGCGCGGCGCAAGTAATCCATGCTGTCTACCGTGCAATATTGTTGAGCATTAAGTTTGTTTTCTTCCAACCATTGGTAAGCTTCGTCGATGGTTTTGCCTTCGGCTCTCATTCTCGATGCGGCAATACACAAAATGCCAAGGCCAAAGCAGCTGTTAAGGCTGTCTACGCAACGAATCTGCGTTCCAGGATATTTTTCCATGAGCTTGTCGCGTACCATGTAGCTTACTTTTACCGATGCCGACAATGCGGAAGAGCAGGAAATGGACAAAATGTCGTAACCTTCGTTTATGTACTTTTCAAAGCGTTCGGTGTATTCCCATTCGGTAATTTGGGCAGTCATAAAGCGAGATCCGCTGCGCATACGGCTGTAAAACTCTTTGAGGGGGATGTATTCCCAGTCCAAACTTGCGGGAAATTCTTCGCCGTCGCTGTTTGTGTGCATCGGAATGTAGTCGATGTCGTACTTTTCTCTCAATTCGCGTCTAAGGTCGCTACAACTGTCTGTTACGATAACGTATTTTTTCATGGTGTTTCCTCCAATATTATTTACTCATTGATATTGCTTGCTTTACGCAGCTTACCACGGTGGTGGCGTTTGCCGCTCCGTGGGCTTTTACTACCGTTTTGTTCACTCCCAAAAGGAACGCTCCGCCTTGGGACGTAAAGTCTAACGTGGTCATCAAGTCTTGCACGGCAGCTTTAGTAAAGGAAAGGTCAACGTCTTCGGGTGCGTTTTTGGCGAGAGCCTTCATCATCATTTTGATTACCGTCATCGCCGTACCTTCAATGCATTTTAGTATCACGTTGCCGTCAAATCCGTCACACACAACAATGTTCACGTCGCCGTCCAGCACTGTTTTGGCCTCTATATTTCCAACAAAGTTAAGTCCGCTTTCTTTAATGAGGGCAAAAGCCTTTTTTGTGAGTTCATTGCCCTTTTTGTCTTCGGTGCCTACCGAAAGAGTGGCAACGGTGGGGCTTTCCGTTTGGTAAGTGACGGCGTAGCATTCGGATGCCAATTTTGCAAAGGACAACAATTGTTCGGGACGGCAATCTACGTTTGCGCCGCAGTCGGCAATCATTGTGAATCCTCCCTTTGCGTTAGGCAAAAGGGTTGCCAGCGAAGGTCTGTCAACATCGGGCTTTCTTCCAAGAATTACTGCCGCTCCGCACAGCACCGCACCGGTGCTCCCTGCAGAAACGATTGCCTTGCATTCCGTGTCGGAAGCAAGTCTCTTCATTGCCAACACTAGCGAAGAATCTTTTTTCTTCATTACCGCGTTTACGGGTTGTTCGTTGTTGGTAATCTCCGTCGGGGCGTCAATTATTTCCAGTCTGTTGCTGCTCAATATTTCTTGCGGCAAAACTTGCTCAATCAATTCTTTGCGACCCGCCGCAACGATTTGGACATCCGTCTGCTGCAAAGCAAGTTCAATGCCTTTAATTACCTCTTGCGGATGATCGCATCCGCCAACGTCTACGATGATTTTCAATTTTTTATCTCCTGTTTTTATTGTAAAGTAAAGTGAATTTGAAGTGTGTGGTCGTTTTAACGTTTTGTATTGACTCGCACAAACTTGCGTTTTTTTGTTGCTTGCTCATCCTTTCAGTACGATTCAGCGTAAATGTTTTGAGCCAAATAATGCTAAAATACTACATTTATAGCAAAATTATAAATTTACAAGATAAATTAAAGGTAAATTATTTGCTCAAAAGACAAAATTATTAAAAATCATTTACCTTTCAAGCAGTTTGATATAAAATATAAGCACCAAAAGCATTCAATTTGAATAGGAGAGTGACTACATGTTTAATATACTTGCCGTTGAAGACGACAAAAACACGCGTAAATTGCTTACTACCATTTTGAAAAATAACGGTTACAACGTGCTTACCGCAACCAACGGAGAAGAGGCGTTGGACGTTCTCGATCACAATCACGTCGATTTGATGGTCATTGACGTAATGATGCCCGTAATGGACGGTTATCAGCTTACGCAAATCTTGCGTGACGGCGGAAGTCAAACGCCTATGCTCATGCTGTCGGCAAAGGGTAATGTTGCCGACATTAAGCAAGGTTTTTTGGTCGGCATAGACGACTATCTAACTAAACCGTTCGATTTTGAAGAATTGTTGTTACGCATCAAAGCGTTGCTCAGGCGTTCCAAAATAGTTTCCGAGCACAAGCTTACCGTCGGCTCCGTAACGTTAGACTACAAATCTTTTACAGTAACAACTCCGTCGTGGACGGAAATTTTGCCGCAAAAGGAGTTTTTGCTGTTGTTCAAGCTTTTGTCCTATCCCGACGTAGTATTTACAAGGCTTCAGCTTATGGATGAAATTTGGGGTATGGACGCCGAAAGCGACGAGCACACGGTAAACGTGCATATCAATAGGCTAAGGACTCGTTTCGAAGGTATTAACGACTTTGAAATAGTCACAGTTAGGGGGCTTGGTTACAAGGCGGTGCGCAATGAAGGGTAACAAAAAGAAAAACTTAATGTTGCAAAGGCTAACCAGAAGAATCGTGCTGTGGATTTTCGTACTGTTCGTTGCAACGGCATTGGTCGTTTTCGGCATCGTGTCCATTTTGCAAAACTTTTGGGAAATTAGTGAAGACGACAGCGTGTGGTGGTATTTGTTCGTAACGCTCATGCTAAGTATCATCATCGGAACGGTACTTTCGTTTATTTATTCACGAATAATGGCAAAGGCCACTGCACCGTATATAGAGGCGTTGCAAAAGGTAAAGGATTGCGACTTTTCCGTTAGGATTAAGGACGTACCCATGTTCGAAGATTTGCAAATTGCCCAAAATTTCAACAATATGGTTAGCCAGTTGGGCAGTGTAGAAACCTTGCGCGAAGAATTCGTTTCTGATTTTTCTCACGAATTCAAGACGCCCATCGTTTCCATTGCCGGCTTTGCAAAACTTCTCAAGGATCCCAACTTGTCCGCATCCGACCGAAATGAGTTTTTGGACGTAATCATCGACGAATCCAATAGATTGGTGGAATTGTCCGAAAGCGTGCTTATGCTGTCGCGTTTGGATTCGCAAACCGTAGTAAAAGAGAGTTACAGGCTGGACGAGCAATTGCGGCAATGTGTGTTGTTGTTCTCTAATTCCGCCGCCGGCAAAAAAATAGCGTTAGAAATTGATTGTGACGCTATCGAAATTAACACTTCAAAAAAGCTTGCAAGTCAGGTTTGGCTCAATTTGTTGTCCAACGCGGTCAAGTTTACGCAGGACGGCGGAAAAATTACCGTCATCGCAAAAGACGTCGGCAACGAAATTTCCGTTGTCGTTTCGGATACGGGGTGCGGAATGGACGAAGAGATGTTGCAGCACATTTTCAACAAGTTTTATCAAGGGGAAAAATCGCGCACAATATCTGGCAACGGTTTAGGACTGGCAATAGTCAAAAAGATTTTGGAGCTTTTGGACGGCAAAATAACCGTTGCAAGTCAGGTTAATGAAGGAAGTACCTTTACGGTTACGCTGAAAAAATAATGAATGATATCGAACGTTTAGAACAAATAATCAACCAAAGCAAAAACGTGGTGTTCTTCGGTGGGGCAGGAGTGTCCACCGAAAGCGGCATACCCGATTTTAGAAGCGTAGACGGTTTGTATAACACCAAGTACGATTATCCTCCGGAAGAAATATTGTCGTCGGAGTTTTTCTACTCGCACACCGAAGAGTTTTACAAGTTTTATCGCGACAAAATGTTGTATTTGGAGGCCAAACCAAATTGTACTCATTTTGCCCTTGCCGCGCTTGAAGAAGCAGGAAGGTTGAAATCGGTAGTTACGCAAAATATTGACGGCTTGCATCAGCTTGCAGGAAGCAGAAGAGTGTGGGAACTGCATGGTAGCGTGCTGAGAAATCACTGCGTAAAGTGTTACAAACATTACGGAGTGGAAGCAATCACGCAAAGTCAAGGTGTACCTCATTGCAGTTGTGGTGGTGTAATTAAGCCGGACGTCGTTTTGTACGGAGAGGCTCTCAACGATTTTGTCGTTGAAAACGCCGTTGAAGATATTTATTCGTGCGATTGTCTCATCGTCGGTGGCACTTCGCTAACGGTGTATCCCGCTGCGGGGTTCATCAATTATTTTAGAGGGGACAATCTCGTTCTTATCAATCGCGACCGAACAGCGTTGGATTGCAAAGCGACACTTTCATTGCATTGCAATTTGGGCGACGTGTTCGGCAGGTTGAAAATACAATAATGGAAACTAAGTTTAAATATAGTTATGTTGAAAATCAACGATAAAGTAAATTTTGAGGCAACTGGATATGCCAATGCCGAAGCTGTCGGCACCGTCGACGGTTACACGGTTTTCGTCCCTCAAATGATCGTCGGCGAAAAGGCTGTGGTCAAAATCAATTACGTCAAGCGCAACGTTGCGTATGCAACGGTGGAAGAACTGCTTGTACCATCAAGGGATAGAGTAAAACCAAAGTGTAAGCATTACGGCAAATGCGGCGGATGTAGCCTCATGCACGCTGCCTATTGCGAACAGTTAAAGTTCAAGCAAAACAAGGTCAAAAACAATTTGTTCAAACTCGGTAAAATTGACTTTGACATTCAGCCATGCTTTCCTTCCTCAAAGGTTTTCGGCTATCGAAACAAGCTCAGTTTGCCCGTTGGCGGACGGGTTGGCAACGTCAAAGTAGGCATGTATCGCAAAGGCAGCCATACTATCGTCGACGTAGAAGATTGTCTGCTTGGCGGAGATTGGGCAAAAAAGCTCGTCAAACTTTTCCATCAATACATGAATGACGAAAGTATTGAACCGTACGACGAAAAGACGTTCAAGGGGCAGGTTCGCCATCTTGTGGCAAGGTTCGTTTGTAATCAATTGTTGGTAATGATCGTAACAAACGGTGCTTGCAAGTTGAACACGGAACCTCTTCAAAAGGCTTTGAAAAAAGAATTTTCTGTTTTTGGCTTGTTCGTCAACGAAAATCACGGCAAAAACAACGTAATCGTCGGAGATAAAACCCATCACGTTTGCGGTACCGAGTGCATTAGCGGCGAACATTGCGGGGTAAAATTTCATTTGCACCCCGAAAGCTTTTTTCAAGTTAACGACGAGGTGAAAGACGCCTTGTATGCCGACGTAAAGCGTCTGCTCAACGTATCCGATACGGAAGTCCTTGTGGATTGCTTTTCGGGGATCGGCATTTTAACCACGGCGCTTTGTTCGGACAAGTACGTCACTTACGGTGTCGAAATCGAGCCGTCCTCCGTTGCTGATGCCGATGCAAATGCAAGGCTCAATCGGTCGCCAAATTTAATCAATTTGCTTGGCGACGCCAACGTGTTGCTGCCCAAAATAACGGCGGAGCACAAAGGCAAACGTTTGTCGTTGGTGGTAGATCCTCCGCGAAAGGGGCTTGGTCAGGGCATCTGCAATACAATTATCGACGCCGAGTTTGACAATGTTGTGTACGTTTCGTGTGATTCGGCAACTCTTGCGAGAGATTTGTCTTATTTGTCTGCAAAATACGCTGTAAAGTACGTCCGCCCTTACGACATGTTTCCTCAAACCGATCAAGTCGAAACGGTAGTCTTGCTGTCAAGATTTGAATAACAGATTAACGCTTAAAGGATTCTCAATTACTTTGCCAATGAGGAGGTTTGCTGTGGGCAGCGAATTATATTTGGAATTGCAAGATACTCAATGGAAATTTGAATATACCGACCATGACAGGAATATTGCAAGAGCTATAGTTTACAACGAAAACGGTTGGTTTTATTTCGTGCGCGCCAACAGGGATGACGATTTTGGCAAAGCAACGCTTATCGAAACTTCCAGTGGTGGGGTTGAAGATGGTGAAGATTTGCTTGCGGCAATCAAAAGGGAACTTAAAGAAGAGTTGGGCGTTCAAGTAATAGTGCTTTGTAAAATAGGTGTGGTAAGCGATTATTATAATTTAATCCACCGACACAACATCAATAATTATTACTTGTGCAAAGTCAAATCCTTTGGTCAAAAGAGTTTAACGCAAGACGAAATTAACAGTTTTCATTTGTCCACGCTAAAATTGTCTTACGACGACGCCGTGCGTGAATACGAAATTTGCTCAAACACAAGGCTCGGAAAGCTGATTGCCGACAGGGAATTGCCCGTGTTGCGTAGAGCAAAAGAATTGATCGATTTAGGCGTGTAACCGCATATATGAAGCTAAACTTTTATTATTTTGACAAGTACGCAAGTCGATTGTCGTCGGAGTAAAAACGTTTTGCTTTTTCCGTAGCAGGTAAGTCTGTTTTTGAACATAGTTAGTGATTGAATGTTTTTTGTCTTAAATAGGCAATCAATAACCTGCATAAAATGGCCGACACGTAGCGAATCGCCGCGCGTGTCGGCCATTTTTTTGTAAAAATATTAAAATTGTACTTGACAATGTGCATTGCTACCGTTACAATAAAGTTACAAATGTAACGAAAACAAAAGTGGTGAAGACGGTATGGCTCGAAAACGTATGTTTACCAAGGATGAAATATTGCAAGCGGCTATTGAGCTGACAAGGGAAAAAGGTTTTGGCGCAGTAACGGCGCGCGCCATCGGTTGCAAACTCGGCACTTCCTATAGGCCGATATGTAGCTTTTTCGAAAGCATGGCAGAAGTGCAAGAGGGTGTAATTGCTGCAGCAAACGAAATTTACCAATCGTATTTGGCAAAAGACATGTCAAGCGGCAAATATCCGCCATATAAAGCAAGCGGAATGGCGTATATTCGCTTTGCGCGTGAGGAAAAGGAATTGTTCAAGTTGCTGTTCATGAGAGACAGAAGGAACGAAGGCACTGCAAAGAATTCGGAAGAATCGGATATGCTTATTGATTTAATATGTAAGCAGGTCAACACTTCCAAAGAAAACGTTCAAATGTTTTACCTCGAAATGTGGATATATGTTCACGGAATTGCAACGATGATTGCCACCAACTATTTCGATTGGAGTGAGGAATTGTGCAGTCAAACGCTTACCGACATGTACCAGGGATTAAAGCTAAAGTACGAAAATAAAACAGAATAATTTACCTGTGAAATGATTTATCAAAATAGACAAGATTGAATCGGATACGACAATTATTTGAAACAGAGGAGAAGTATGGAAAACATCATTGAAATTGAAAATTTGAACAAGAGCTTTGCCGACGTAAAGGCAGTTCAAAATTTAAGCTTTTGCGTCAAAGAAGGAGAGTTATTTGCCTTTCTTGGAGTAAACGGCGCAGGAAAATCTACAACCATTAACATTATGTGCGGTCAACTTGCAAAAGATAGTGGACGAATTGTAATTAATGGGCACAACCTCGATGAGCAAAGCGACGACGTCAAGCGTGATCTTGGCGTAGTATTTCAAAACTCAGTGCTCGATTCCGCTTTGTCCGTTCGGGACAATTTGGAAAGCAGAGCCGCACTGTACGGAATAACGGGGGAAAATTTTCAGCGGAGGCTCGACGAGCTTGCGGAATTGCTTGATTTCAAGCCGCTGCTCAATCGTCAAGTCGGCAAGCTGTCTGGAGGGCAACGAAGAAGAATCGACGTGGCGCGCGGATTGCTCCACAGGCCGAAGATTCTCATTTTGGACGAGCCGACTACGGGATTGGATCCGCAAACGCGCAAAACGTTGTGGAACGTTATTTACGAGTTGCGCAAGAGCGAAAAAATGACGGTATTTTTGACCACGCATTACATGGAAGAGGCTGCCGATGCCGACTACGTGATTATTCTCGACGGCGGAAAGATTTCAGCAAAGGGCACTCCGTTGGAATTGAAAAACGCATACGTGGGCGATTATGTAACCATTTACGGCATAGACGAAGATGCCGTTAAAAAGTTGGGAATGAATTATGAAAGCATAAGAGATGCTTACAGAATATGCGTGCCCGATACTAAAACTGCAACGGATTTGATAATTCGCTATCCCGAAATATTCGTCGACTACGAAATAGTCAAGGGCAAAATGGACGACGTGTTCCTTACCGTTACCGGAAAGAATCTTGGAGGTGCCGAAAAATGAAAACGCTCGGCGTACTTATTAAAAGAAACGTAAAATTGTTTTTTAAAGACAAGGGGATGTTTTTCACCTCCCTAATAACGCCTGCAATATTGCTCGTGCTGTATGTAACTTTTTTGGGTAACGTGTATCGCGACACTTTTACTTCTTCTTTGCCAGAAGGATTTGTTTTGGATTCGGCTTTGATGAACGGCTTAGTCGGCGGAGAGCTTATTTCTTCTATGTTGGCGGTATCTTGCGTTACGGTGGCTTTTTGCTCCAACTTTTTGATGGTGCAAGACAAGGTAAGCGGTGCAATTAAAGATTTGCTTGTGTCGCCCGTAAAGCCGTCCACTCTTTCGCTTGCCTATTATTTTGCAAATCTAATCACGACTTTGGCAGTTTGTTTTGTTGCTACGGCTTTGTGTCTTGGTTACGTTGCAATTGTCGGTTGGTACATGTCGGTAGGCGACGTATTTTTGCTTATTTTAGACGTGGTATTGCTCGTGCTTTTCGGCAATGCATTATCTTCCGTAATCAATTTCTTTTTGTCTTCGCAAGGACAAATTTCTGCAGTGGGAACCATCGTAAGCTCAGGTTACGGATTCATTTGTGGTGCGTATATGCCTCTTTCTTCCTTTGGTGACGGGCTTCGTGCGGTAGTGTCGTTTTTGCCGGGAACTTACGGCACGTCGTTAATTCGCACGCATTCCATGCAAGGAGCCCTTGCCGAATTGCAAAACAATAGCGTGCCTAGTAGCGTGATTGACAAAATTATGGACTCTCTCGATTGTAATTTGTACTTTTTTGAAAAACCCGTTTCGCAAACGGCTTCATATTTAATTATGTGCATTTCTATCGTCGTTTTGCTTACCGCGTACGTGTTGCTAAACGTTTTTCGCGGCAAGCATGCAACTAAAGGCAAAGCATAAAGGGCACAAGTGTTAGAGGTGAAACATGGAATTTATTTTTGCCGACGTTATCAATAATCCCAAAATTCCCAAATGGTTAAGGTACTTGTTAACGGTTGTAGTGTGCGGAGCAATTTTGTCGGTGGCTGTAATATTGATTGTGGAATCGGAAAACGTAATTGCTACTATTATTTTGGCCTTGGTGGCTGCGTTTGCGGTGTTTTCGTTGGTTTATTTGTGTGTGAGGATAAGTAAAAGTCACAATTACGTGTTCGTTCGCCTAATCGACAAGCCCGACGTCAAACAAAAAGCTGCGGAATGGTTTCATGAAAAATGGGGCATTCCGTCGCAATCATATCTTGAAAGTATGGACGAGTGCTTGGCAAACAAATCTGCCGTGCCGCAGTGGTACGTGGCAATAGAAGTAAAAACGGACAGGATAATAGCTGGTATGGGTGTTATCGCAAACGATTTTCACGACAGAAAGGATTTAACGCCCAACGTTTGCGCAGTATTTGTTGAACCGGATAGACGCAAGCAAGGCATAGCAGGAGATATGCTTGATTTTGTCTGTCGCGACATGAAAAAACGTGGCATATCCACCTTGTATCTCGTAACCGATCACGTCGGTTTTTACGAGCGGTACGGATGGCAATTTCTTTGCCTAGTGCAAGGTGACGGCGAAGAGGACCTTACAAGAATGTACATGCGTGAAAGTTGAACGGCATTTGACGTTGGAACAAGGCAAAATTGATGTTGATGCGCACCAGATAGGCGCATGTGAAAGTAGGTAAAATATGAACGTAAAAGTAGACGTTAGCAACGTGGTTTTGACCACGGAAAGGTTGATTTTAAGAGTTTGGACAACTGCCGATTTGGATGACTTTTTTGAATACGCTTGCGTGGACGGAGTTGGGCAAATGGCAGGTTGGTTGCCTCACAAAAGCAAAGAAGAATCTGCCGAGATATTATCTAAATTTATTGCAGGTGCCAAAACTTTTGCACTGGAATATTGCGGCAAGGTTATCGGTTCACTTGGTATCGAAGAGTATCACGAAAACGAGCTGCCCGAGTTTGCCGACAAAAAGGGACGCGAGCTGGGGTTTGTGCTATCCAAAGATTATTGGGGACTTGGCTTGATGACGGAAGCGGTTGGCAGAGTGGTGAAATATTGTTTTGACGACTTGCAACTGGATTTTCTCGTTTGCGGTCATTTCGTTGGCAATCATCGTTCTGCAAGAGTTCAAGAAAAGTGTGGTTTTGTTGCTTACAAAAATATCTTGTATACGACTAAATACGGAGAGGAAAAACCCACCGTTTTATCGATATTAAAAAATAACAAAGCATAAAATTTGGCGTTCGGCATTTTGCCGAACGCTTTTTCGTTTCAAACTCGATTGGCTCATTTCAAAAGATTTTAGGCCGTTTTGGGGTTATAATCGTTTTGTGGTTATTTGTGTAAAGAGTAAATGGTGTTTTGGCAAGATATTTTTGCCTCAAGTTAATTTTTAGTGTAAAAATCTTTGCCTAAAATACTTCCGTGTGATATAATTTATACGTTATAACTAAAAATTGGAGGAAGTTACATTTTATGCAATATTCACACGAAGTAGAACTAATGCAATGCGTGGCGAAAGGTTGCAACCACGGTCCTGCACCGATTCCCGAAGAGGGCAAGTGGGTTAAGGCTTACGACATTAAGGATATCAGCGGTCTTACTCACGGTTGCGGTTGCTGCGCTCCACAGCAAGGCACTTGCAAGCTTACTCTTAACATAAAGAACGGCGTTATTGAAGAAGCTTTGGTCGAAACCATCGGCTGTTCGGGAATGACGCATTCCGCAGCTATGGCTGCCGAAATTTTGCCCGGCAAAACTTTGCTGGAAGCTCTCAATACCGACCTTGTATGCGATGCTATCAACGTTGCCATGCGCGAATTGTTTTTGCAAATAGTTTACGGCCGCACGCAATCGGCATTTTCCGATGCTGGCTTGCCCGTAGGCGCCGGACTTGAAGACCTTGGCAAAGGACTCAGGAGTCAAGTTGGCACCATGTATTCAACAAAGGTTAAGGGCCCGAGATATCTCGAAATGGCCGAGGGATACGTTACCCGTCTTGCTTTGGACGACAACGGAGAAATCATCGGCTACGAATACGTAAATCTCGGTGTAATGATGAAACTCATTTCCGAAGGAATATCTGGCAACGATGCTTTGGCTAAAGCCAAGAAGCATTACGGTCGTTTTGAAAACGCCGCTAAATACATCGTTCCTCGTAACGAATAATGCAGGGAGGTACAAATTATGGCTATCACGTTTGAAGGTTATGAAAG